>NZ_JBWKCC010000008.1:0-267484 GCF_056436655.1 Streptomyces sp. NPDC043427
CCCCCCCCCCCCCCCCCCCCCCCCCCCCCCCCCCCCCCCCCCCCCCCCCCCCCCCCCCCCCCCCCCCCCCCCCCCCCCCCCCCCCCCCCCCCCGCGTCCGGGCGGGCAGACTGGCCGCATGACACGGACGGAGCACGTGAGGGCGGACGACGGCGCGCGCCTGTGGGCGTCCCGGTCGGGCGAGGGCACCCCCGTGGTGCTGTGCCACGGCGGCCCCGGCCTGTGGGACATGTTCACCGACGTCGCCGCGCTGCTCGCCGACCGGGCCACGGCGATCCGCTGGGACCAGCGCGGCTGCGGCCGCTCCGAACGGTGCGACGGGCCGTGGACGAGCGAGCGGTTCGTCGCCGATCTCGACGCCGTACGCCACCACTTCGGCCTGAAGCGCATGACACTGCTCGGTCACTCCTGGGGCGCACAACTGGCGTTGAGCTACACGCTGGCCCACCCCGAGCGGGTCGACACGCTCATCTACGTCTCCGGGACCGGCATCGGCCCGGACGCCGACTGGAACCCCGCGTACCACGCGAACCTCCGCGCCCGGCTCGGCGAACACCCCGAACGCCTCGGCCGCTGGCAGGAGTTGACCGACCGTCCCACACTGACCGAGCCCGAGGAACGGGAACGCGCGGTCCTCCAGTGGTCCCTCGAGTTCGAGGACCGCGAACGGGCCCTGGACCATGCCGCCCACATGGCCGACCCCTGGCTCGGCATCAACGCCGAGTGCAACACGACCCTCAACGCCGAGCGCCGGCGAGCCTGGGGCACCCCCGAACTGTCCGCCGCCTGCCAAGCCCTCGACGTGCCCGTGCTGATCGTCGACGGCGCCCGCGACATCCGCCCACGCTCGGCGGTGGACTCGCTGGAGCGGGCCCTGCCCCGGGGGCGACGGGTGATCCTGCCGGACGCCGGCCACCTGCCCTGGGTCGACGACCCCAAGGGCTTCCGCGAGGCGGTGGCGCGGGCACTGTGACGGCATACCGGCCGCGCCGACCGGCCGGTGATACTTGGCCCATGGCCCTCGACCTGCGCACCGCCCACACCGCCGACCTCACTCCCGCCGAACTCGGCTCCGTGCGCAGCCTGTTGTACGACGCCTTCGACGCCGACTTCGGCGACGAGGACTGGGACCACACCCTGGGCGGCGTACACGCCCTCGCGTACGACGAGCGCGGGCTCGCCGGGCACGGCGCGGTCGTCATGCGGCGCGTGCGGTACCGGACCCGATGGCTGCGCGTCGGCTACGTCGAGGGAGTCGCCGTCCGCCGGGACGTCCGGCGCGCCGGGGTCGGCGGCCGGATCATGGGCGCCCTCGAAGGAGTCGTCACCCGTGCCTACGCCCTCGGGGCGCTCTCGGCGAGCGACGAGGGTGCCCTGCTGTACACCTCCCGCGGCTGGCGGACCTGGGCCGGACGGATCTGCGCGCTCGGCCCCGACGGCGTGGTCCGGCTGCCCGAGGAGGAGGGCAGCACCTTCGTGTGGCCCGGACCGGCCGACGTGGACGACCCCGAGGCCGAGCTGGTCTTCGACTGGCGTGACGGGGACGTACTCTGACACCACGTCAGACCGGGGCGCAGCGGCTCACCGGCGTCCCGGCCACCCTCCGGATCACAGACCCCGACCCCGAGCGCCCCACCCGTCACGTGGGTTACGTGACCACACCGGAACCCGCCTCGACTGCGGCTGTACGGGCCCTCGTCAGGGAGCTGAGGACGACAGTAAAAGGCCAGGTCAGCCCGGTGCGACTCGATTCACCGTCTCATATAGTAGGAAGCCCAAGTAATTGTGGAGACAGGCTCGCTCTCCTCGCTTATTTTTGTAGAAGCCGAACGTCTCGCTCGACCAAGCGAATGGCGGTCGTGAGCCGGGCACCGCGCAGGCAACCCCTGCGGCCCGAAGCTCCCCGCCCCTTCCGGCGTCTCTTGTCCGCCTTCCGGGTTTTCGAAGGAGTCGATCCCCCATGGCCGAGACGACCGTCCGCCGCCGAGTCCGCCACGTCTCCCGTACGAGCGAGTCCGACCGCAGGAACGCCGCCGCCGCCCTCCAGCGGGCCCTCGACCGCCGCGACAACGGCGGCGAGACCGGCCACTGAGCCCAGCCCGCCCGGGCCGCACCACGACGGGAGCCGCACCCGCGCGGGGTGCGGCGCGGTCTCACCGGCCGCGCCGCACCTCGAAGTGGTCGACACGCCGACCGGTGTCGGTGAACGCCGACACCTTCAGCAGGGGATCGGACCCACCTCGCGCCTCCACGGACAGCACGGAGAAGCCCCGGTAGCGCACCCGCGACCACTCCACGGTCTCCGGACTGCTCTGTCGTGACTTCGTCCAGTGGAAGGTGTCGACGGACTCCCGCTCGCCGACGTGCCCCTCGTAGCTCTCCTGCACGCCCGCCGGGAAGCCGTACAGGTCCTTGCCGCCCCCGCCGGCCGTGACGTACACGATCCCGTCCCGGGTCGGGTCAGTGGAGCCGCCGATCGGCACCGGCCTGCCCACCTCGCCGTTCTTCACGGCGTCGGTCCGCTCGTAGACGTGGTTGTGCCCGTTGATCACCAGGTCCACCTGGTGCCGGGCGAACAGTGGCAGCCACTCCGCGCGGACACCGCCGTCGGAGGCGTGGGCGGAGGTCGAGTAGGCGCAGTGGTGGAAGAAGACCACGACGAAGTCGACCCCCTTCGCCGCCCGCAGCTCACCCAGCTCGGTGTCCAGCCACGCCGTCTGCTTGCCCTCCGAGTAGCCGAAGTTGGCGGGAATCTCGTACGACACGTCGTTCGCGTCCAGCGCCACGACACCGACGTTGCCGTACGTGAACGCGTACACGCCCGGTGCCGTGCGAGGGTCGAAGCCGCTGTCCGGGAGGGAGAAGCGGGCCAGCTGGCCGCCGTAGCCGTCGGGTGAGTACCAGGCCTCCATGTCGTGGTTGCCGGTCGTCACCATCCACGGCACCGACTTGGCCACCGGCTCGGTCTGCTTCAGGAACAGGTCCCAGAAGCGGGCGTCGTAGCCGTCCGACTCCTTGCCGGTGCCGTTGGTGTTCGCGTAGCAGATGTCGCCCGCGTGCAGATGGAAGGCGGGCTTCTCCCGCAGCAGCACCTGATCGTTGGCGGCCGCCGCCTTCCCGACGCCCTGGTCGCCGAACGCGGTGAACACGAACGTCTCCGGGTTCGCGGGCGCCGTACGGAACGAGGCGATGGCGGAGCGGTGCTCCGGGGCGGCCGGGTCGAAGCCGTCGTGGCCGACGCCGTAGTAGTACGTCGTGCCGGGCAGCAGGTCGTCCAGGGCCGCGTGCAGGTAGTACTGCTCGACGGCGGGCCGCACGCCCCCGACCCCCGGGGTGTGCAGGTCGCGCACCTCCGCCTCGATCCTGCGGCCCAGGTCGTCCGGGCGCGCCCCGACGCGCACGTAGGGCTTCTTGACGGTGGCCGGCACCTGCCAGGAGATCCGCATCTGCGTCCTGGGGTCGGCGCCGAACGCGAGATGGCGGCCGAAGGGGGTGACGGCGGAACCGGGGGCCTTGTCCAGGGACGAGGCCGAGAGGGTGGGAGTCGCCCCGGCGGACGGTTTCGACCCTCCCGAGCAGCCGGTCAGCAGCCCGCCCGCCACCGCGCCCGCCGTCACCAGCGTGCGGCGCCGGGACAGCTTGGTGCGCAGGTACTCGTACTGTTCCGCCATGCTCATCCGGCTCGCGAGCCTGGGCGGGATGCCGAAGTCCGGGGTCTCCATGAGGGTGAACTTCCCAGCAAACCCCAACACCCGTCCAACGCACGGGTGAACGCAACCCGACGGGATGAAGCCGTCCCCCGCGCGCATGTCCGGATGGCGGACACCCTGTGTCATCCCATGGGACGAGGAGTAGGGTGCCCGCATGTCTCGCAGCCTCAATCTCGCAGTGATCCCCGGTGACGGCATCGGCCAGGAGGTCGTGGCCGAAGGTCTGAAGGTGCTCTCCGCCGTCCTTCCGCAGGATGTGAAGCTGGAGACCAAGGAGTACGACTTCGGCGCCCGGCGCTACCACGCCACCGGTGAGACCCTCACCGACGCCGACCTCGACGCGCTGAAGAAGCACGACGCCATCCTGCTGGGCGCCATCGGCGACCCGTCGGTGCCGTCCGGCGTCCTGGAGCGCGGCTTCCTGCTCAAGCTCCGCTTCGCCTTCGACCACCACGTCAACCTGCGCCCGTCGAGGCTCCTGCCCGGTGTCGCCACCCCGCTGGCCGGCGAGCCGAGCATCGACTTCGTCGTGGTCCGTGAGGGCACCGAGGGCCCGTACACCGGCAACGGCGGCACGATCCGCAAGGGCACCGAGCACGAGGTCGCCACCGAGGTCTCCGTCAACACCGCGTTCGGTGTCGAGCGCGTGGTCCGTGACGCCTTCGCCCGCGCCCAGGCCCGCCCGCGCAAGAAGCTCGCACTGATCCACAAGAACAACGTGCTGACCTTCGCCGGTCACCTGTGGACCAACATCTTCAACAAGGTGGCCGCGGAGTTCCCCGACGTCACCACCGAGTACATGCACGTCGACGCGGCCACCATCTACCTGGTGACCCAGCCCGAGCGGTTCGACGTCATCGTCACCGACAACCTGTTCGGCGACATCATCACCGACCTCGCCGCGGCCGTCTCCGGCGGCATCGGCGTCGCCGCGAGCGGGAACATCAACCCCTCCGGCGCGTTCCCCTCGATGTTCGAGCCCGTCCACGGCTCGGCCCCGGACATCGCCGGCCAGGGCAAGGCCGACCCCACCGCCACGGTCCTGTCCGTCGCCCTCCTCCTGCGCCACCTCGGCTACGACGCCGAGGCCGCCCGCATCGACGAGGCCGTCTCCGCCGACCTCGCGGAGCGCACCGGCAAGCCCGCCCGCTCCACTTCGGAGATCGGCGACGCCCTCTCCGTACGAGTAGCCGGCTGACCCGCCGAGTCACTCGAAACCTTTCGAAGCCGCCGGGTCGCATCCGCACCCGGCGGCTTTTCGTATGCCTCGCCGGGTGCCACCATCATCCCCTGGGCCGAGTTCACCCCGTTTTCTTCCGCCGCCAGGCTCGCGAGATAATCGAACGCGGAGCCGCGGTGTGAGGGAATGCTCGGACGCCCTAGCACTGACGACTGGCAGTACAGGCGTGAGCGCGGCCCGTCACTACAACCGGTGAAGGACAACCACTCATGACGACGCCCACGATCGAGCTCAAGCCGTCCGCCCACCCGCTCTCCGCCACGGAGCGCGAGGCGATCCTGGACAATCCCGGGTTCGGCCGCCACTTCACCGACCACATGGTGACGATCAAGTGGACCGAGGGCCGCGGCTGGCACGACGGCCAGCTCGTTCCGTACGCGCCGATCCCGCTCGACCCGGCGACCAACGTCCTGCACTACGCCCAGGAGATCTTCGAGGGCCTCAAGGCCTACCGCCGCCCCGACGGCTCCGTCGCCACCTTCCGCCCCGACAAGAATGCCAAGCGCTTCCAGGCCTCCGCCCGGCGCCTCGCCATGCCCGAGCTGCCGGTCGAGACGTTCATCGAGGCGTGCGACGCCCTGGTGGGACAGGACAAGGACTGGGTCCCCGCCCACGGCGGCGAGGAGTCCCTCTACCTGCGCCCCTTCATGATCGCGACCGAGGTCGGCCTGGGTGTGAAGCCCGCCAACGAGTACCTCTTCATCGTCATCGCCTCCCCGGCCGGCGCCTACTTCCCCGGCGGCGTCCAGCCCGTCTCCATCTGGGTCTCCGAGGACCACGTCCGCGCCGTGCCCGGCGGCATGGGCGACGCCAAGACCGGCGGCAACTACGCGGCCTCCCTGCTCGCCCAGGCCGAGGCCGCCGCCCAGGGCTGCGCCCAGGTCTGCTACCTGGACGCGGTCGAGCGCAAATGGGTCGAGGAACTCGGCGGGATGAACCTGTACTTCGTCTACGGAAACAAGATCATCACCCCCTCCCTCACCGGCTCCATCCTGGAGGGCGTCACCCGTGACAGCCTCCTGGCCGTCGCCCGTGACCTCGGCTACGAGGCCGAGGAGGGCCGCGTCTCCGTCGACCAGTGGCAGCGGGACTCCGCCGACGGCACGCTGACCGAGGTCTTCGCCTGCGGCACCGCCGCGGTCATCACCCCCGTCGGCACCGTCAAGCGCACCGGCGCCGAGTGGCAGCAGTCGGGCGGCGAGCCCGGCAAGGTCACCCTCGAGCTGCGCCGGGCCCTGCTGGACATCCAGCGCGGCACGGCCGAGGACAAGCACGGCTGGATGCACGAGCTGGGCTGACCCGCACCGTAGGGGCCGCTTCGGACTCGGGTCCGGAGCGGCCCGTTATTCAGCGGCGGCCCAGGGTGCAGGCCGTATAGAACGTACGAGTGAACGTACTGCTCTGCGCCGCCTGTGGGCGCCAGTTGACCGAGCCCGTCCGGCAGCTCGGCGAGATGCCCCCGTATCCCGGCTGGGACGGCCTTCCCGGTCCGGACGGCCGGCGGCACGGCCCCCCGAGCGTCCCGCGCGGGACGTACGTCGTCGATCCGCTTCCCTTCGGGGCGCCGTTCGAGCCGGTCGGGGCCGACGCGGAGGACGAGTACGACGGCATCGTGCCCGGTGGCATGTGGATGTCCGACGAGCGGGGCCTGCTCGTCTCGGCGGGCCCGCGCGGCACCTACGTCCTGCATCCGGACGACGTCGTGGACCTCGCCTTCCACCCGGACACCTCCCGCCTGGGCGGCTGCTGCGGTGCCGACCCCCACCGCGGCGTCAACCGGGTCTGTTCCTGCGGGGCCGAGGTCGCCATCGAGGGCAGCGATTGCTCGGGCGGCTACGAGACGCGACTCGTCCCGGACGCCGTCCGTGTGGAGGCGGCCGTGTGACCACCCGTAGTGCGGGCCGAGACGGCCCATGCCTCGCCGGCGCGGCCCAGCCCCGGCCGGCGCAAGTCCTCCCGGCCAACAACCCGTCCGTCAACGTCGGCCACAACGCCGTCACCGTCGCCTTCGACTCCGCCTCCCCGGACCTCGTCCCGGGCGACACGAACGACACCGTGGACCTATTCGTACGAAAACTGCTCGCATCCTGAGACGGGCGTGAGACGGGGGCAGGGCTGTGCCAGACTGCCTCCGTGCTCTCGTTCGCCACGATTATTGGCAGCAGGCGCGCCGGTCCGCAGTGACCGCCACGTACGACCAGGTACGGGCGGCCATCGTGTCCTCGACCCGCGCGCAGACCTCTCGCACCCGCGAGAGGTTTTTCGTTTTCCTGGCCCACCTTCAGCCGGGAAGGGAGCGCGAGGGACCAGGGGGGACGGTGGAGCCGGTCATTCCGGTAGACCGAGATTTCATACAGGAGCCTTGACACCATGACGGAAACCAGCGAGCTCGACGACTCCTTCCACGTCTTCGACACCACCCTCCGCGACGGCGCCCAGCGTGAGGGCATCAACCTCACCGTCGCCGACAAGCTGGCCATCGCACGGCACCTGGACGACTTCGGCGTGGGCTTCATCGAGGGCGGCTGGCCCGGCGCCAACCCCCGCGACACCGAGTTCTTCGCCCGCGCCCAGCAGGAGATCGAGTTCCGGCACGCCCAGCTGGTGGCGTTCGGCTCCACCCGCCGCGCCGGCGCCAAGGCGTCCGAAGACCCCCAGGTCAAGGCACTCCTGGACTCGGGCGCCCCGGTGATCACCCTCGTCGCCAAGTCCCACGACCGGCACGTGGAACTCGCCCTGCGCACCACGCTCGACGAGAACCTGGAGATGGTCCGCGACACAGTGTCCTACCTGCGCGAGCAGGGCCGCCGCGTCTTCGTCGACTGCGAGCACTTCTTCGACGGCTACCGCGCCAACCCCGAGTACGCGAAGGCGGTCGTCCGCACCGCCTCCGAGGCCGGCGCGGCCGTCGTCATCCTCTGCGACACCAACGGCGGCATGCTCCCCGCCCAGATCCAGGCCGTCGTCTCCACGGTCCTGGCCGACACCGGCGCCCGCCTCGGCATCCACGCCCAGGACGACACGGGCTGCGCGGTCGCAAACACCCTGGCCGCCGTGGACGCCGGCGTGACCCACGTCCAGTGCACCGCCAACGGCTACGGCGAGCGCGTCGGCAACGCCAACCTCTTTCCGGTCGTCGCCGCCCTGGAACTCAAGTACGGCAAGAAGGTCCTCCCCGACGGCCGCCTGCGCGAGATGACCCGCATCTCCCACGCCATCGCCGAGGTCGTCAACCTCACCCCCTCCACCCACCAGCCCTACGTCGGCGTCTCCGCCTTCGCCCACAAGGCGGGCCTGCATGCCTCCGCCATCAAGGTCGACCCCGACCTGTACCAGCACATCGACCCCGAACGCGTCGGCAACACCATGCGGATGCTGGTCTCCGACATGGCCGGCCGCGCCTCCATCGAGCTCAAGGGCAAGGAACTCGGCATCGACCTCGGCGACGACCGCGAACTGGTCGGCCGGGTCGTCGAGCGGGTCAAGGAACGCGAGCTCAAGGGCTACACGTACGAGGCGGCCGACGCGAGCTTCGAGTTGCTCCTGCGCACGGAGGTCGACGGCAGGCCGTTCAAGTACTTCGATGTCGAGTCCTGGCGCGCCATCGTCGAGGACCGCCCCGACGGCACCCACGCCAACGAGGCCACGGTCAAGCTCTGGGCCAAGGGCGAGCGCATCGTCGCCACCGCCGAGGGCAACGGCCCGGTCAACGCCCTCGACCGCGCCCTGCGCGTCGGCCTCGAGAAGATCTACCCCCAGCTGGCCAAGCTCGACCTGGTCGACTACAAGGTCCGCATCCTGGAGGGCGTCCACGGCACCCAGTCCACGACCCGCGTCCTGATCTCCACCACGGACGGCTCGGGCGAGTGGTCCACGGTGGGCGTCGCCGAGAACGTCATCGCGGCGTCGTGGCAGGCCCTGGAGGACGCGTACACGTACGGTCTGCTGCGGGCGGGCGTGACACCGGCGGAGTGAGCCGGGTGGGGTGACTCGGGTGGGGTTTCCCGGGCGGGATGCGCGTTGAACCCTGGACCACCCTGGACCAAGAATCGCCCCACATGTCTGATATTGGGGTACTTCGGGTAGCTTCGAAGTATGAAGGTCGTGACACCGACCCGAGGCCTCGCCGGACTGCTGATCGCGCTGGCGCTCGCCGCCCTGACCCTGTTGTCGGCGGGCGCCCCGCGTGCCGGTGCTGTCACGAGCGTCTCGACGATCGCCGCGGCCCTCCGCGAGAGCCCGGTCTACGTCGACCCCGCCGCCTCCGGCCAGCTGTCGCGGGCGGACGCGAACGCCTTGGAGAAGCAGATCAAGGACGCGGACAAACCGCTGTTCATCGCGGTGCTGCCCGAGAGCTACCCGAAGCAAAACCTCTTCACGGACCTGCGCACGGCCACCGGCGTCACCGGCCTGTACGCGATCCGCCTCGGCGACGAGTTCAGCGCCCGCGCCGACTCCGCCGTCCTGTCCAACGCGGCCGTGCGCAACCTCGTCAACAGCGTCAGCGATGAGCCGAACGCCAAGACCCAGCTGGACGACTTCACCGACCGCGCCCTGGTCAACATGGGCGGCTCGGCCCCGACCGGCTGGGGCTCCACCGGCGGCAACGGCGGAGTCTCGACCACCGGCCTGATCGCCGCGGGCGCGATCCTGGTCGCGGGCAGCGCGGGCGCGTACACCCTCGTACGCCGCAACCGCCGCCGCCACGAGAACGAACAGCGGGCCGCCCTGGAGCGACTGCGCGTGGTCGTGGACGAGGACATCACGGCCTTCGGTGAGGAACTGGACCGCCTGGACTTCCATCCGGCCGAGACGGGCGCCGACGACGCGATGCGCGCGGACTACGAACGCGCGCTGGACGCCTACGACAAGGCGAAGACGCAGATGGGGGAGGCCCGCAGACCGGAGGACGTCCGCGAGGTCACCCAGGCCCTGGAGGACGGCCGCTTCTCGCTCGCGCAGCTCGCCGCCCGACGCGAGCACCGACCCCTGCCGGAACGTCGTCCGCCCTGCTTCTTCGACCCCCGTCACGGCCCGTCGGTGGCCGACGCCACCTGGACGCCGCCCGGCGGCGCCTTGCGCGAGGTCCCGGTCTGCGCGGCCGACCGCACCCGCCTGGCCGACGGCCGCGACCCCGTCATCCGCGAGGTGGACAGCGACTACGGCCGCCGCCCCTACTGGGACGCCGGCCCGGCCTACGGCCCCTGGGCCGGCGGCTACTTCGGCGGCGGCCTCCTGCCCGGCCTGCTCGTCGGCACCCTGCTCGGCAGCATGATGGCGACCCCGTCCTACGCCGCCGACTACGGCTCCGGTTACGGCGACTTCGGGGGCGGCGGCTACGAGGGCGGCGACGTCTCCGGCGCGGACTTCGACTCGGGCGACTTCGGGGGGTTCGGCGGGGGAGGGGACTTCGGAGGGGGCGGGGACTTCGGTGGCGGGTTCTGAGGCCGGGTGGAGATGAGCTTGGGCAGGCGCACGGGCCCGGCGCGGGGAGCGCCGGGCCCGTGGACGTGATACGGGATGAGACCTCATACGGGATGAGATGGCGTGCTCGATGAGGCGGGTGCGTCGAGGCGGGTGCGTCGTCAGAGAGTGGACGCCGCCGAGGCGATGGCGGAGGCGAAGGTGGAGACCTCCGTGTAGACGCCGGGGGCGTTGGGCTGGGCGCAGCCGTCGCCCCAGCTGACTATGCCGACCTGGATCCAGGCGCCGGCGTTGTCCTTGCGGAACATCGGGCCGCCGGAGTCGCCCTGGCAGGTGTCGACGCCGCCCGCGGCGAAGCCGGCGCAGATCTCCTGGCTCGCGACGAGGCCGCTGTAGAGGCCGCCGTACGCCTTGCAGGTGGCGTCACTGATGAACGGCACCGTGGCCTTGAGCATGTAGCGCTGCTGGGCACCGCCCTCGCGCGCCGCTCCCCATCCGGCGACGGTGAAGTCACCGGTGTTGTACTGCGTGGAGGTGGCGATCTTCAGCGTCGGCAGGTTGATCGGCTGGGCGAGCTTGATGAGCGCCCAGTCCTTGCCGGTGCCGTTGTAGCCGGGTGCCTGCAGGACCTTGGTGGAGCGGACCTGGACGCGGCCGCTGCTGGACTGGAGGTCCACGACTCCGGCGGTGGCCGTGATGCTGGTGGTGGCGCCGGAGCCGTTCACACAGTGCGCGGCCGTCAGCACGATCTGCTGGGTGTAGAGCGCGCCGCCACACCCCATGGACAGCCGGACCATGAACGGGAACTCGCCCTGCGCGGCGCGGGTTCCGCCGACCACGGGCGAGGGGGCCGCCTGGGCGGCGGAAACGGGCTGAAGGCTGGCGATCGCGAGGGCGGCGGCGCCGATGGCAGCGCATCTCTTGAGGGCCGTGAGGAGCTTCTTCAACGTGATGCCTTCCGTGGGGGGCAGACATGAAGGGAATGACCTGTTCATGTCAAGGCAAGATCCGCAAACACTTGATCGCCTGCTGACATGGTCTGGTCAAATTCTGCTGCTGGATTATGAGAACGCCACAAGCGCCCGCACAAGGGGCGAGATCCAGCCACCCGCTGCCGCCGTGTCTCCTCCGTCACCGCAGTCGATGTGAACGACCTTGGCGCCTGCGCAGCCCACGGCGCCGACACGCCGAGCGCCCGCCCTCCCCAAGGCGGGGGAGTGGAGGGCGGGCGCGCTCAGGGGGCGTCAGTGCAGCGCCGTAGGGCGGAACCTCACGCGTTGCGGATCGCCGAGATGTCGAAGTTCAGCTTGATCTTGTCGGAGACCAGGACGCCGCCCGTCTCCAGCGCCGCGTTCCACGTCAGGCCCCACTCGGAGCGCAGGATCTCCGCCTGGCCCTCGAAGCCGACGCGCTCGTTGCCGAAGGGGTCCTTCGCAAAGCCGTTGAACTCGAGGTCGACGGTCAGGGGCTTGGTGACGCCGAGGATGGTGAGGTCGCCGGTGATGCGGTAGTCGTCGCCGCCCAGCGCCTGCGCCGAGGTCGAGCGGAAGGTCATCGTCGGGAACTCGTCCGTCTTGAAGAAGTCCGAGCTCTTGAGGTGGCCGTCGCGGTCGGCGGAGCCCGTGTCGATGCTCTCCATCTTGGCGTCGATGGACGCGGTGGACGCGGACGGGTCACTGCCGTCCAGGTGCAGCGAACCGGTGAAGTCGAGGAACTTGCCCTTGACGTTGGTGACCATCGCGTGGCGCGCTACGAAGCCGAGCGTGGAGTGCGCCGCGTCGATCGTGTAGTCGCCGGTCAGCGCGGCCAGCTCGGGGTTCACCGCGGCGGCGTCTGTGGCTGCGGCGGTCGTGTCGGGGGTGTTCTTGCGGCCGAAGATGCCCATGACGTGCTCCTGGGGGACGGGTCCTGAACGGGTCCAGAGCGGGTCCAGTAGGTTGCTGAACCCGTGTTGTTGAATCTTCAATCGATCCGACAGTCGTGACCCTAGACCCATTCTGTTCAATATTCAACATCATCCGCAGCGCATCGGCGGCACTACTTTCCGTTCCCATGCGTCGCTCCACGTGATAGACGCCGAAGCATGCCCCCTACCCGTCGCGCCCTCCTCCGCACCGCCCTCCTCGCCACCACCCCCGGCCTTCCGGACCCCACGCCCGACCCCCACACCCCCCTCCGCCACCGCTGGCTCACCCTCGCCCTCGGCGCCCGCCACGACTACGACCCCACCGCCGAGCCCTACGCCTCCCGCCTCTCCGACACCGGCCGACGCGCCCGTGCCCACCGCGCCGCCATGGCCCCCGCACTCACCTCCCTGTGGCCGGACCGCCCCTACGACCCCCCGTCCGGCCTCACCCACAGCTACAGCCGTCTGTGGACCATGACCCAGGCCTACGTCCAGCCCGCGACCGGCTCCACCGGCGACCCCGCCCTCCTCGCCGACATCCTCCGCGGCCTCGACCACCTCTCCGACACGGTCTACAACCCCTCCGCCACCCGCTACGGCAACTGGTGGGAATGGCAGATCGGCAGCCCCCGCCTCCTGATGGACATCACGGTCGCCCTCCACGACCACCTCACCGACGGACAACGAGCCGCCGCCTGCGCCGCAGTCGACCACTTCATCCCGGACGCGATGCTCACCGACTACTCCGGTACCTCGACCGGCGCCAACCGCGTCGACCTGTGCCGCTCCGTCGCCCTGCGCGGCATCGTCGGCCGGGCCGGAGACCGGATCGCCCTCGCCAGGGACGCGCTCTCGCCGGTCTTCCCGTACGTCACCCGGGGGGACGGGCTGTATGCCGACGGCTCGTTCGTCCAGCACAGCTGGGTCGCGTACTCGGGGACGTACGGCCAGGTCATGCTGGACGGGCTCGGCCGCCTCCTCGCCCTGCTCGCCGGATCCCCCTGGGAGGTGACCGACCCGAACCGGCGGATCGTGCTGGACAGTGTCGAGCGGGCCTACGCGCCGCTGATCCACGACGGGTTGGTGATGGACTGCGTCAACGGTCGGGCCATCAGCCGGGGGCATCTGAAGAGCGACGACCGGCAGGTGATGCGCAGTGACCACTTCCACGGGCAGGCGCTCATCGCCGCCCTCGCCCTGCTTGCCGAGGGGGCCGACCCGGGCGAGGGGGAGCGCGAGCGCTGGCACGGTCTGATCAAGGGGTGGATCGAACGGGACGATGTGAGCCCCCTCCTGACGGCGCCCCAGTTCGGTGTCGCCGACCTCGCGCGGCTGCACGCCGTCGCCGACTCCGCCGTACCGGCCGCCCGGGAGCCCGTCGGCCACCACCTGTTCGCGGCGATGGACCGCGCCGTCCACCGTCGTCCCGCCTTCACGGCGAGCATCTCCATGGCGAGCGACCGCATCGCCCACTACGAGTGCGGCAACGGCGAGAACCCGCGCGGCTGGCACACGGGAGCCGGGATGCTCTCCTGGTGGGCCGGGCGCACGGATCAGTACAGCGACTGGTTCTGGCCCACGGTCGACTGGTACCGGCTGCCCGGCACCACCGTCTCCACCCGGCGCCTCCCCGACCGCGCGGGCGGCGAGTGGGGCGAACCGAAGCCGGATGTGCGGTGGGTCGGCGGTACCACCGACGGGGAGTACGCGGCGATCGGGCAGCACCTCAAGGGGCTCGGTTCCACGCTCCAGGCCCGCAAGTCCTGGTTCTGCGTGGCCGACGCGGTGATCTGCCTCGGCGCGGACATCACCTGCGCCGACGGGGTGCCGGTGGAGACGGTCGTGGACAACCGGAACCTGGGTGAAGGCGGCACCCAGGCCTTCGTGCGGGGGCGGAACTGGGCGCACCTGGAGGGCCACGGCGGTTGGATCGTGCTGGACGGCGAGTTGCGGGCGCTGCGCGAGGACCGTGCCGGCGCCTGGGCCGACATCAACGTCGGCGGTACGACCGAGCGGCGCACCCGGCGCTGGCAGACGCTCTGGCTCGACCACGGCACGGACCCGGCCGGGGCCACCTACGCCTACCTCCTGCTCCCCGGTGCCTCCCGCCGGACGGTCACGGCCCGGGCAGCCGCGGGGGGCCGGCTGTCGGTCCTCGCCAACGACGGCGACCGGCAGGCGGTGACCGTGCCCTCGCTCGGTCTCACGGCGGCCAACTTCTGGCGGGGTGGCACGGCGGGCCCGCTGTCCGCCTCGGCGGGCGCGAGCGTGCTGGTCCGGCGCAGGGGGCGTACCGCTACGCTCTGCGTGAGTGAGCCGCTCCGGACGGGTGAGCCGCTGGAGATCCTCTGGGATCACCCCGTGGCCGGGGTGGTGCGGGCGGACCCGTCGGTCGACGTACGCTCGACGGGCCGCCGGACGAGACTCCGTGTCACTCCGGGGGCGGTATGCGCCACACATGTCTGTGAGCTGGCTCTCAGCCCCTGACTTTGTGTGACTCCTACAACGGGCAGGCCCTCTGAGCAGTCAGAAGGGCTGCATGGCGGTGTGGTTCTGTTCAGTGGTACCAGGAAAACGCGCCGGAGACTGTGAGGAGTCGACGGCCCGCTTTCCTTGCTTGTCTTCGTAAGGTCGCTACATGACCGTTTTGGAAGAGACGACGGGTGAGTCGACCGACGGGCCGACAGAGGAGCCGACGGACGCTCGCGGCCGCGTCGCCGAGTTGCACGGGATCCGTGCGCAGGCGCTGGCCGGGCCGAGCGAGAAGGCGACCCAGGCGCAGCACGCCAAGGGCAAGCTGACCGCCCGGGAGCGGATCGAGCTGCTGCTCGACGCCGGCTCCTTCCAGGAGGTCGAGCAGCTGCGCCGGCACCGGGCGACCGGGTTCGGTCTGGAGGCCAAGAAGCCGTACACGGACGGTGTCATCACCGGCTGGGGCACGGTGGAGGGCCGCACGGTCTTCGTCTACGCCCATGACTTCCGCATCTTCGGTGGTGCGCTGGGCGAGGCCCACGCCACCAAGATCCACAAGATCATGGACATGGCCATCGCGGCCGGTGCCCCGCTGGTGTCCCTGAACGACGGCGCCGGCGCCCGTATCCAGGAGGGCGTCTCCGCTCTCGCCGGGTACGGCGGCATCTTCCAGCGCAACACCAAGGCGTCCGGAGTCATCCCGCAGATCTCGGTGATGCTCGGCCCGTGCGCGGGCGGCGCGGCCTACAGCCCCGCCCTGACCGACTTCGTGTTCATGGTCCGCGAGACCTCGCAGATGTTCATCACCGGCCCTGACGTGGTCAAGGCGGTGACCGGCGAGGAGATCACCCAGAACGGCCTCGGCGGCGCCGACGTGCACGCCGAGACCTCCGGCGTCTGCCACTTCGCCTACGACGACGAGGAGACGTGCATCGCCGAGGTGCGCTACCTCCTCTCCCTCCTCCCGCAGAACAACCGCGAGAACCCGCCCCGCGTGGAGGCCACCGACCCGGCCGACCGTCGCGGCGACGTCCTGCTCGACCTCGTCCCGGCGGACGGCAACCGGCCGTACGACATGGTCAAGGTGATCGAGGAGATCGTCGACGACGGCGACTACCTGGAGGTCCACGAGCGCTGGGCGCGCAACATCATCTGCGCGCTGGCCCGCCTCGACGGCCAGGTCGTCGGCATCATCGCCAACCAGCCGCAGGTGCTGGCGGGTGTGCTGGACATCGAGGCGTCGGAGAAGGCCGCGCGCTTCGTCCAGATGTGCGACGCTTTCAACATCCCGATCGTCACCTTCCTGGACGTCCCCGGGTTCCTCCCCGGTGTCGACCAGGAGCACGGCGGCATCATCCGGCACGGCGCGAAGCTGCTGTACGCCTACTGCAACGCCACCGTGCCGCGCATCTCGCTGATCCTGCGCAAGGCCTACGGCGGTGCGTACATCGTCATGGACAGCCAGTCCATCGGCGCTGACCTCACGTACGCCTGGCCGACCAACGAGATCGCCGTGATGGGCGCGGAGGGCGCGGCCAACGTCATCTTCCGCCGCCAGATCGCCGACGCCGAGGACCCCGAGGCCATGCGTCAGAAGATGGTCAAGGAGTACAAGGCCGAACTGATGCACCCGTACTACGCGGCGGAGCGCGGCCTCGTCGACGACGTCATCGACCCGGCCGAGACCCGCGAGGTGCTGATCAAGTCCCTGGCGATGCTGCACACCAAGCACGCCGACCTGCCCTCGCGCAAGCACGGCAACCCCCCGCAGTAACCCGGCGGACAATTCCCGGTACTTCCGCGGAAACCTCTCTCACGGAGACTGACACCCATGGAAACCCCTGACATCCGCGTCGAGAAGGGCCACGCCGAGCCCGAGGAAGTCGCCGCCATCACGGCGATCCTCCTGGCCCGTGCGGCGGCCCGCACCTCCGAGCCCACCCCGACGCACCGCGGCCGCGCCAAGGCCGGCTGGCGCCGCCTGGAGCGCGAGGGCGGCTTCCGCGCCCCGCACAGCTGGCGTTAGGCTGCGCCGCTCAGCTGTTCCCCTGCACACCAAGAAGGGCCCCTCTTGCCAGAGGGGCCCTTCTTCGCGTCCCCAAGGGGCGCGGGGAACTACGCGACTGGCCACTGACCGCCCGCAGACGGCCTACGACCGTCCGGGGCAGCTCAGTGGCCGTCGGTTCGCTACCGAAGACGCGCCATCAGCGCGTGCTCCACGAGAGTGATCAGCGCCGACTTCGCGTCAGCCCTGTGCCGGGCGTCCGTCGTGATGATCGGGGTGTCCGGGCCGATCTGGAGCGCTTCGCGGACCTCGTCGGGGTTGTACGGCTGGTTGCCGTCGAAGCCGTTGAGGGCGATCACGAAGGGAAGGCCGCTGTTCTCGAAGTAGTCGACGGCCGGGAAGCAGTCGGCCAGGCGGCGGGTGTCCACGAGGACGATCGCGCCGATGGCGCCGCGCACCAGGTCGTCCCACATGAACCAGAAGCGGTCCTGGCCCGGCGTACCGAAGAGGTACAGGATCAGGTCCTGGTCCAGCGTGATGCGACCGAAGTCCATGGCCACCGTGGTGGTGGTCTTGTCTCCGGTGTGGGTGAGGTCGTCGATGCCTGCCGAAGCAGACGTCATGACGGCCTCGGTACGCAGCGGGTTGATCTCCGAGACGGCCCCGACGAACGTGGTCTTGCCCACGCCGAAGCCACCCGCCACCACGATCTTCGCTGAGGTGGTGGAGCGGGAAGGACCGCCGCTAGAGCTTGCGAAGTCCACTGAGCACCCTTTCGAGCAGTGTCACGTCTGGCTGGCCGCCGGCGTTCTCGTCGCCGCCGGGCTGATGGATGGCGACCAGGCCCGCCTCCGCCAAGTCGGCGACGAGGATCCTGGCCACGCCGAGAGGGATCGTCAGGAGCGCCGAGATCTCGGCCACCGACTTGATCTCGCGGCACAGGTTGCAGATCCGCTGATGCTCGGGCAGCTGGCCCTGCATCTGATGCGGCTGCGCGGTGGTGTGCACCAGCGCCTCGATGGCGAGCTGGTACCGAGGCCTGGTGCGGCCGCCCGTCATGGCGTACGGGCGCACCAGAGGGTTGTTCGACGCCCCGGCGGGCGCGGGCTCGGGGCCTCGGCGCTGCGGCTGCACGGGCTGGATGCGCGGCGCCGACGGCTGGTCGTACGGCGACGGCCCGGGGCCCTGGGGACCCTGGGGCGCGTACGGCTGCCGCCCGTGGCTGGGTGCGGAGGGGAAGTTGTACCGGTTCGCCGAGCCGTCGCCCTGGCCAGGGCCGTACGACCAATTGCCCGAAGACGAACCGCCTGGGGGTGTTGCCACTTTCTCTCCTCCTCCGACTGTGCCGGGCACCCATCGCTGTGGAAGCCGCGTCCCGAAACTTTACGGCCACGGGACGCCAAAACGCACCGTCCGATTGTTAGTTGAGCAGGCTCCCCTGGAGCTCCGCACGAAGGTCGGGCGTCAGGACCGAGCCGGCGCGGTCCACCAGAAGGGCCATCTCGTACCCAATGAGACCGATGTCCGCCTCGGGGTGGGCGAGAACCGCGAGCGAGGAACCGTCGGATACGGACATGATGAAGAGGAATCCCCGCTCCATCTCCACAACCGTCTGGTTCACGGCGCCCCCCTCGAAGATCCGCGAGGCGCCCGCCGTCAGTGACGTCAGACCGGATGCGACGGCCGCGAGCTGGTCGGCGCGGTCGCGGGGAAAGCCTTCGGACATCGCCAGAAGGAGTCCGTCGGCGGAGACCACCACCGTGTGGGACACCCCCGGGGTGTTGTCCACGAAGTTGGTGATCAACCAGTTCAGGTTCTGTGCCGCCTGGCTCATCGGGCTCACACTAACGCTCCTGGTTGTAGGTGCTGTCAGGACCGAAGCCCTGGCCGTTCGTTTCACTGCCTGCGCTGCGTCCGCGCTGGACGCCCCGACGCAGGTTGCTCAGCCTGCCCCGGACGTCCTCCGGGGCGCGGGAGATCTGTGGACCGCCCTGGGGGGTGGTCTCGGCGGCTCCCTCGACCAGGTTGGCCTTGGGCACCCGCCGCGGCAGACCGGACGAGGTGACCCCGCCTGCCTTGGGCTTCCGGAGCTGCGAGGCCTGCTGCCAGCGCGCGTCGTTCGCCGAACGCCAGTCGCCGTCGCCGTTGCTCTCCGACGTGGGGGCCGGGGCATCCTGGCGCGCGGGCCGCGTGCCGTTCGAACCACTCGTGTTCGAACCACTCGCGAAGGACCCGCGGCGAGGAAGCCCGGAGTCGGTCAGCTGGTGACCGGCGGAGGGGGCCGGTTCCGGACGGTCGAAGCCTACGCGGTCCTGCTCACCTGCGTCAGCGGCCTGCGTGGATTCCGCTTCCGGAGCGTACTGGTCCGGGTAGCCGTTCTGGAAACCGTTCTGCTGCGGCTGCTGAGGCCAGTCGTCCTGGTAGGGCTGCTCCTCGTAGGCCTGGTAGCCCTCCGGCGCTGAGGCGCGGGCCGACGCGGGCTCCTCCTGGGCCGGCTCCGGATAGGAGGGCTCAGGGTAGCCGCCGTTCGACGAGAAGGACTCACCGCCGTTCGGCGTGAAGGTGTCGCCCTGCGGCAGACCGCCGTTCGGCGCGAAGTACTGCTCGTCGTACGACGGGCGCTGTTGCTCCTCGTACGCGGTCTGCTGCTGCTCGTCGTACGCCGTCTGCTGGTCGTACGCGGTCGTCTGCTCCGGGTAGCCGCCGTGGCCGTTGTCGTAGGCGGGCTGCTGTGCCTCGAACTGGTCGGGGTATCCGGGTGTCTCGGGGGACTGCTGGCCCTGCGTCTGGGCCTCCAGGGCCGCGCGGCGCTCCTCGCGCATCAGGGAGCGGCCCACGGGGTCCAGCTCCCGGATGTCGTCCGGGACCTCGGTGTAGCGGCTGTCGTCGAAGCCGAGCTCCGCGGCCGTGCGCATGGGCGGCAGCTGGTTGAAGTTCTCGCCCTGGAAGGACTGCTGCTCCGGGATGATCTGCGAGACGGTGAACTCGTCGGAGCCCAGCGCGGTCTCGCCGCCACCGCCGTGCGTGATCGCGTCCGGCAGCATGACCAGCGAGGTGGTTCCGGCCTGCTCACCCGAGGGGCGCAGCTGGACGCGGATGCCGTGCCGGTCGGACAGCCGGCCGACCACGAAGAGGCCCATGCGCTGGGAGATCGCGGCGTCGACGGTCGGCGGGTTGGCCAGCTTGTGGTTGATGTCCGCGAAGTCCTCGGCCGTGAGGCCGATGCCCTTGTCGTGGATCTCGATCATGATGCGGCCGTCGGGGAGACGGGTCGCGGTCACGCGGACCTTGGTCTGCGGGGAGGAGAACGTCGTGGCGTTCTCCAGGAGCTCGGCGAGCAGGTGCACGAGGTCGGTCACGGCGCGGCCGTGGATCTCGGCCTCCGGGACGCCGGAGAGCTCGATGCGCTCGTACTGCTCCACCTCGGAGGAGGCGGCGCGCAGCACGTCGACCAGCGGGACCGGCTGGTCCCAGCGGCGTCCGGGCTCCTCGCCGGCGAGGACGAGGAGGTTCTCGCCGTTGCGGCGCATACGGGTCGCGAGGTGGTCCAGCTTGAAGAGGTTCTCCAGCTGGTCCGGGTCGGCCTCGTTGTTCTCCAGGTCGGTGATCAGGGTCAGCTGGCCCTCGATCAGCGACTGGTTGCGGCGCGAGAGGTTGGTGAAGATCGCGTTGATGTTGCCCCGCAGCAGCGCCTGCTCGGAGGCGAGCCGGACGGCCTCACGGTGGACCTGGTCGAAGGCGCGGGCGACCTCGCCGATCTCGTCCGTGGTGGTGATCGGGATGGCCTGTACGCGGGTGTCGACGCGGCCGGGGTCGGTGCGGGAGAGCTGGTCGACCAGCATCGGCAGACGCTGCTCGGCGATACCGAAGGCGGCGTTGCGCAGCTGGCGCATCGCGCGGCTCATCTGGCGGGCCATGAGACCGGCGATGATGAACGCGGCGAGCAGGGCGACGACGACGATGGCGCCGTTGATGTAGGCGTCGCGCTGGGCGTCGGAGGCGATCTGGCCGGCGTCGGTCACGGCCCGGTTGATGAGCTCGGTCTCGACCTGGTTGTAGCCCTCGAACTTCGCGGTCGCGGCCGCCATCCACGTGGAGGGGGTGATGCCCTGCTGTTGCAGCTGGGCGGGCGTGCGGCCGCTGCCGATCGCGGTGATCATCTCGGTCATCGAGGGCGGCGCCACGACCGTCTTGCCCGCAGCCTCCTCCTTGGCCTGGGCCGACGCGAACTGCTTCTTGGCCTCCTCGGTCTTCTGCTTCATGACCTCGGTGAGCCGGGCGGCGTCCTGCGTGGTGCCACCGGAGACGTACTCCTGGACGGCGACGTTCTCCAGGTAGGCGTACGAGGTGAAGGCGGTGACCTGCTGCCGGTAGATCTTCTGGTCGCTGCTGGGCCGGACCAGCAGGTGCATACCGATGGAGCGCTGCAGGGACTCGGCGCCCTTGGCGAGGGCGACCGCGTAGACCGTGCGGCCGTAAGCCGTGATGTTGCCGGTGCCGAGGCCGAGCTCGTTGGAGAACTCCATCAGCAGGTGCTCGACCGCGACGTAGCCCTCTTCGGTCTTCGTCGGGTCCATGGACTCGGTGTAGGCGGCCTGGCGGATCTGCTCCAGGGACGGCTCGGCCTTCTCCACCAGGTTCAGCCGGCGCTCCAGGCCCTGCCCGGCCGGCATGCCGACGACTTCCTTGTGGAAGGCGGCGGCCTTCTCGTCGGTGAGGGAGCGGGCGTCCTTGACGACCTGGCTGTTGCGGTCGCCGCTGAGGAGGGGCTGGGCGGAGACGTCCCGCTCGTTGAGGAGGGCCTCGGCGTACCCACCGGCGGCGGCCACGATCTTCGCGACCTTCTCGGCGTCGCGGGCTTCCTGCCAGGTGTCGATCGAGTTCTTCACCTGGAAGCCGCCCATGACCAGGCCGACCAGCACGGGTATGAGCAGGATCGCGTTCAGCCGGGTGGGCACCCGCCAGTTGCGCGGGGAGAGACGGCCGCCGCTCTTGGCTGGTGGGGCCGTCGGCTCCGAACCGGGCACAGGGGCGGGCGCCGCTCCGCGCGGCGGCGGGGTGAAGTTGCCCCGCGCCGCCGGCTCGGGACTGTTCTTGCTTCGCCTCACTCGACCAACAACCTCTCGGCGGTCGGCACCTTCGTCGTGCCGCAGTGTCTCAGAGCCCGGTCCGCCATCGACCAACCAGTACCTAGTACAAGTACGTCTTTGACTATTGGGCAGTTCAGGCATTCCAGCACGAGGGCCTGCGCTCTTCCAAACATGGGAAAGAGATGGTTCCGAGTGATGTAAGCCCCAGATAAAACGGTCATAAAGAACGAGCCCCGCCAAATGACGGGGCTTATGTGGACGCAGCGAGACCGGTTGAACGCGACGCGTGTCGGTACCACCCGATTCCTCTGCCGAAACGTTATGAACACCGGAGCCGACCGTGTCAAAGGCCACAGCCGACTCCGGAACGTCTACGACAACTGCCGTACCGCTCTGATCACTTGAGAGCTATCTCAGCCGTGCCATCAGGGCGTGTTCCACCAGCGTGATCAGCGCACTCTTGGCGTCCGCGCGGTGGCGGGCGTCCGTCGTGATGATCGGGGTGTCGGGCCCGATCTGCAGGGCCTCGCGCACCTCCTCCGGCGCGTAGGGCTGCTGCCCGTCGAACCCGTTGAGGGCGACGACGAACGGCAGGCCGCTGTTCTCGAAGTAGTCGACGGCCGGGAAGCAGTCGGCGAGACGGCGGGTGTCCACCAGGACCACCGCGCCGATGGCGCCGCGCACCAGGTCGTCCCACATGAACCAGAAGCGGTCCTGGCCCGGCGTACCGAAGAGGTACAGGATCAGGTCCTGGTCGAGCGTGATGCGGCCGAAGTCCATGGCGACCGTGGTGGTCGTCTTGTCCCCGGTGTGGGTGAGGTCGTCGATGCCCGCGCTCGCGGACGTCATGACGGCCTCCGTGCGCAGCGGGTTGATCTCGGAGACGGCGCCGACGAACGTGGTCTTGCCCACGCCGAAGCCGCCCGCCACCACGATCTTCGCGGAGGTGGTCGCCCGGCCCGCGTCAGAGCTTGCGAAGTCCACTGAGCACCCTTTCGAGCAGTGTCACGTCAGGTGCACCGCCGTTGTTCTCGTCGCCACCCGGCTGGTGGATGGCGACCAGGCCGGCCTCGGCGAGGTCGGCCACCAGGATCCGCGCCACACCGAGCGGCATGGCGAGCAGCGCCGAGACCTCGGCGACCGACTTCACCTCACGGCACAGGTGGCAGATCCGCTGGTGCTCGGGAAGCAGCCCCATGAGCGCTGCCGGGTCGGCCGTGGTGCTGATCAGCGCCTCGATGGCGAGCTGATAGCGCGGCCGGGTCCGCCCGCCGGTCATCGCATACGGACGTACCAGCGGCTGGTCGCCCTCGTCCCCGTACGGCTCCGCGTACGGATCATGAGAGGCGGTGGGCGGGGTCATGAATCCTCCGGGCGGGACAGCAAGTGGGTCAGTCAAGCCGTCTGACGAGGCCGGTGGGGGGATTGTGGCGGCCGGACGGTGATTTGGTGAGGTGGGTGGTGCCGGAACTGATCAGTGGAGCAGACTGCCCTGGAGCTCAGCGCGCAGGTCGGGCGTGAGCACGGCGCCCGCGCGGTCGACCAGAAGCGCCATCTCGTAGCCGACGAGGCCGATGTCGCACTCGGGGTGGGCGAGGACGGCCAGCGACGAACCGTCCGAGACGGACATCAGGAAGAGGAACCCGCGTTCCATCTCGACGACCGTCTGCGCCACGCTGCCACCCTCGAAGATCCGGGAAGCCCCGGCGGTCAGCGAGGTGAGCCCGGACGCCACCGCGGCGAGCTGGTCCGCGCGGTCGCGCGGGAAACCTTCGGACATCGCCAGAAGGAGACCGTCGGCGGACACGACGACGGTGTGGGACACACCCGGGGTGTTGTCCACGAAGTTGGTGATCAACCAGTTGAGGTTCTGTGCCGCTTGGCTCATCTGGCTCAACTAACGCTCCTGCTGGTGAGTGGGGCTCGGGAAGCTTCCGGTCTGGCCGTTGCCGGCTTGGCGACCCTGCGCGATACCCCGACGGAGATTGGTCAGCCGGCCGCGAACGTCGTCAGGCGCACGCGAGACCTGCGGACCGGTTTGGTGCTGTTGCTGCTGAGCCGTGCCCGGGACGAGGTTGGCCCGGGGTACTCGACGCGGCAGGCCGGAGGTGGTGATGCCACCCGCGGCGGGCTGCCGGACGCGTTCGGCTTGCCGGACGAGTTCGTCGTTCGGCGATGTCCGCCAGCCGGAGGGTGTGGCGGGACGTTGAGGTGCGGCGGGTGCCGGAGCGGGAGCGGCCGGGGCGGGCGGCTGCGGGGCCTGCGCCGAACCGTTGCCGTTGTCCGGCTGCTGCTGGCCGCGGAACCAGTTGGTCTCCAGCGTGTCGTACAGCGGCGTACGGCCGTCACCGGGACCCGAGGCCGGCGGCAGCGCCTCCGGCTCGGGGCGGGCGGCGGGCCGCTGTTGCGGCGCCGGCGGCTGCGGGTAGCCGTAGCCGCCGCGGGAGCCGTTGACCTGGGGCCGCTCGAACTGCCCGGTGGAGGCGGGGTTCTGGCGGCCGGGCAGGGAGTGCTGGCCGGTGGCGGAGGCGTCGTAGCCCGTCGCCTGCTGACCCGTGGACGAGTTGTCGCGGCCCGGCGCGGGGAACTGGCCCGTGGAGCCGTTGTCGTAGCCCTGCGAAGCCGGGAACTGGCCCGTGCCGCCCGAAGTCCCGAAGATGTCGTTGCGGACGAACTGGCCGCTGTCCTGCGAACCGTTCACCGCCGGACGCGGGGCGTCGGCGTCGGGGCGCGGGAACTGGCCCGTGCCCTGCGGCGCGCTCGTACCCGGGCGGTTGAAGTCCTGGCGGGCGTTGGGGCCCTGTCGGTCGTCGAGCCGGGGGACCGCGGGGAACTCGGAGGTCGCGCCCGGGCCCTGCCGGTCGTCGATGCGGGGCATCGGCGCGGTCTGCGAGACGTCCGGCTCCTCGTGGCCGCGCGGGGCGTCCAGCGAGGCGCGCGGCACCGGCGGCTGCGCGTTCTCGTCGCCCCAGCTGGGCGTGCGGGGCTGCTGCTGGTCGCCGCCCGGCAGCTCGGCGCGCGGCCCACCGCGGCCGGGGAGCTGCGGCCGACGGCGCGTACGGCCGCCCTGCTGCTGCTCGCCGTCGTTGCCGGGGCGCTGCGGGGAGACGGGGTTGCGGGGCGCGAAGGCGTCCTGGCCCGACCCACCGGTACCGGCCGCCTGCAGGCCCTGCGGCGCACCCGGCGCCTGGCCGAAGGCGCCCGTGCCGGCCGGAGCCGGACGGCCCTGCTGCGGCGGGGTCTGGGGTCCGCGCGGGGCGCCCGGACGGCCGCCCTGGCCCGCGCCGGGCAGCGCGGCCCGCGGGCCCTGACCGGCGCCGAGAAGACCACCGCCGGAGGCGGGAGCGCCACCGAGGGCACCGCCCGGCGCACCGCCGCCGAAGGCACCACCACCGGCCTGACCGGCCTGGCGACGGGCCGCGGCCGCGCCGGCGGCGGCCTGCGCAGCGGCCGGACCGCCGGACACGCCGCCCTGACCGGGCTTGGGCTGCGGCTTCTTGCCGCCCTGGGCGACGTCGACGGGCAGCATGACCAGCGCGGTCGTGCCACCGGAGTCGGACGGGCGCAGCTGGATGCGGATGCCGTGGCGCTGCGACAGACGACCGACCACGAAGAGGCCCATGCGTCGGGAGACGGAGACGTCCACGGTGGGCGGCGAGGCGAGCCGCTCGTTGATCGCCGCGAGGTCCTCGGGGGAGAGGCCGATACCGGTGTCGTGGATCTCGATCAGGACGCGGCCGTCGGGCAGCGCGTGACCGGTGACCTTGACCTTGGTCTGCGGCGAGGAGAAGGAGGTGGCGTTCTCGAGCAGCTCGGCGAGCAGGTGCACGAGGTCGTTGACGACCCGGCCGGCCACTTCGGTGGTCGGCACGGCGGCCAGCTCGATGCGCTCGTACTGCTCCACCTCGGACGCGGCGGCGCGGAGCACGTCGACCAGCGGGACCGGGCGGGTCCAGCGACGGCCGGGCTCTTCACCGGCGAGGACGAGGAGGTTCTCACCGTTACGGCGCATGCGGGTGGCGAGGTGGTCGAGCTTGAACAGCGAGGACAGCTGGTCCGGGTCGGCCTCGCGGGACTCCAGTTCGGAGATGAGCGACAGCTGACGCTGGATGAGGCCCTGTGAGCGGCGCGAGAGGTTGGTGAACATCGCGTTGACGTTGCCCCGCAGGAGGGCCTGCTCGGCGGCGAGGCGGACCGCCTCGCGGTGCACGTCGTCGAAGGCCGCGGCCACCTGGCCGATCTCGTCCCGGGAGTGCACACCGACGGACTCGACGGAGGTGTCCACGTCCTGCGGGTCCGACTCCGACAGCTGCTTGACCAGCTCGGGCAGACGGTCCTGGGCGACCTTGGTGGCGGTCTCCTGGAGGCGGCGCAGCGAGCGGATCATGGAGCGGGCCACGACGAACGCGCCGACCAGCGAGACGCCGAGCACGAGCAGGATCAGCGCACCGGAGATGATCGCTTCGCGCTCCGACTCGCTGCGCAGCTCGCGCGCCTTCTGCTCCATGTCGTCGAGCAGCGTGTGCTCGATCTTCTGCATCTCCTCGATCTTGGTCGAGGCGTCGTCGACCCAGTCCTTGTACGACCGCTTGTCCAGCGACTGCAGACCGCCCTGGGCGAAGGCACGGGTCGCGTAGGTGTCGGCGGCCTCGATGGTCGGGTTGCCGTCTTCGATGGGCTTGAGCAGTTCCTCGGCGCCGTCGTCGCCGTAGATGCTGCGGAAGCTGGAGAGCTCGGACTCCTCGCTCTCCAGGGCCGACTCGGCGTAGAGCCGGTCGTTGTCGGAGAGGTTGCCGTAGGTGGTGTTGCTGGCGGGCAGCGCCGCCGCGAGGACCGCGCGCTGGATGGACGCGTACTCCTTGGCGGAGGAGAACGCGGCCAGCGCACGCGTGCGGCTGATCATCTCCGGGTTGCTGGTGGCCTCGGCCATGTCCTGGGAGAGTTCCAGCAGGTGGGTGATGAGCCGGTGGTACGACTCGACCGTCTGCGTGGAGTTGCCCTTGGCCTGGTAGGCGGTGTTGCGGAACTTCGCGATGTCGCCGATCTCACCGACGAGGCCGACGAGGCTCTCGCGGACGCCCTGGAGGTTGCCGTCCTTGCTGGAGGCGTCGATCTCCTCGGAGGCGTTGATGAAGTTGTCGGCGGCCCGGTCGGTCTTGTCCCGGTACCCCTTGATCGTGTACTTCGTCGACGTCGAGCCGTGCGCCAGCGGACCGGCCGACTGGTCGCGCTCCTCCTGGAGCGCGGTGGCCAGTGCGGTGGCCTGCTTGGTCATGTCCGTCAGCAGCTTCATGTTGTCGAGCTGCTGGATGTCGTCCATGGACTGGTTGATGCGAATCGCGCCCAGGGTGGTCGCCGCGACCACGGGCAGCGTGAGCAGCGCCACCAGACGCGTGGAGATGCGCCAGTTGCGCAGAGCTATTCGCGAACCGGGGCCAGTCGGGCCCACGGGCGCCTTGACCGTCGGTGCCGAGGGGGTCGGTGACGTGGGCGCGCCGGAGCGACCCTTGCGCTCGCCGCTGTCACCGGTCGGGGCCGGACCCGGGTTCTGGGCGTGCTGGGGCGAGGAACCGCGGTCGGTCCCGCCATGCGGCTCCGGCTCCGCCGAAGCACTGCCATCCCTCTTGAAACGTCCCTGCACTAGCGTCGCAACCTCTGGACCAGGCGCCCCTCCGCGTGAACGGAAGGACGGGTGTCGGCGTGTTGGGGGGCGCCCTGAATGCGCTCCCCGGGTGGTCTTGAGTGACCGGCGCTGGCTCCCCCTATCTCGCCGCCACTCGGCGCTGCTGAGCGCCCCCTGCGCGCCGGCTCGATCCTGCGGCGGTCCGTGAGATTCCAGCACAGTGCAGGATCTCCAACAAGGCCAGTTGGCCAGGCTGTGACATCCGTGACACCGCGTGAGAGGTATGTTACGAACCGTAGAAGCCGATCTCGTCCATAAAGGACGTATGGCAGCATACCGACTCGACCCGGCGCGTGTCCCAGTCGCCATGATCAGGAGCGGAATGACGCATTCAGGGTGTCAATGTCCGTTTTGCAGTGGTCAGTTGAGGGCCTGATTTGACCGCTTTGGTCGAGGATTCGTGAGGAAACTCACATGCTGATCATGGGGCCGTCACGTCTTCCCGGGGAATCGCATGTTTAGCCTGAGGCTTTACAGAGATGGCAAATCCGACAACCCGCGCTGAAGCGAAGGTCCCTGGACCCTCCACGCGCCCGAACACGACAGGGTCATTACAACCGTGAAGACGACGACGATGTTCCGCACCATAGCCAACCCGCGACGCACGACGCTGGTCCACCTCGAGGACGCCGACGCGCTGCAGACGCCGGAACAGCCGGAGCACTCCGTCGACCTCCCCTCCCAGACCGCCAATCCCAGGCGCACCGTCCTCATGGAGGCCCCGGTCGCGGCCGCCTCCGCGCAGTAGTACGCACCCGGGCCGCCAAACGCTCAAGGCGGCCCGATACGGAGATCAAGGGCGCCCCCGACCGCGGGGGCGCCCTTCCTCCGTCCCGGGCACGCCCTCCCGCCGGGGAGGCACCCCCGTGTAATGCGCGGGGCACGGCCCCCCTGCCGCGTTAGCCTGGACCGTCAGACTCCAGCCAGCTCAGTCAAGGGGCCATACAACCCGTGCGCATCGCCAGGTTCTCCATCGACGGGAACGTCGCCTTCGGCGCGGTCGAGGGCGAAAAGCAGGACGAGCTCGTCCTCGACATCATCAAGGGCATCCCGTTCGCGGACCACGAGCTCTCCGGTACGAAGGTCCCGCTGAGCAAGGTCAGGCTCCTGCCGCCGGTGCTCCCCAACAAGGTCGTCGCCTTCGGCCGCAACTACGCCGAACACGCGCGGGAGCTGGGCAACGAGGTGCCCGACGCCCCGTTCGCCTTCTTCAAGCCCGCCACCTCGGTCATCGGCTCCGGTGACGAGATCCAGTACCCGTCCTTCTCCGAGGAGCTCCACCACGAGGCCGAGCTGGCCGTGGTCATCGGCCGCATGTGCCGCGAGGTCCCCCGCGAGCGCGTCAAGGACGTGATCTTCGGCTACACCTGCGCCAACGACGTCACCGCCCGCGACGTGCAGAAGCGCGAGAAGCAGTGGGCCAGAGCCAAGGGCTTCGACACCTCCTGCCCGCTCGGCCCGTGGGTGGAGACCGACCTGGACCCCTCGGACGTGACCATCCAGCTCACGGTCAACGGCCAGCAGCGTCAGCTCGGCCGCACCAGCGAGATGATCCACTCCATCGAGGACCTGATCGTCAACATCACCGAGGCCATGACGCTGCTCCCCGGCGACGTGATCCTCACGGGCACCCCGGCAGGGGTCGGCCCCCTCAACGTCGGCGACGAGGTCGCCGTCACCATCGAAGGCATCGGCACTCTCACCAACAAGGTTGTCAAGCGTGGCTAGCGCACCCGGCTCCCCCGTACGCGTCCGTTTCTGTCCGTCGCCCACCGGTAACCCCCACGTGGGCCTGGTCCGCACCGCCCTGTTCAACTGGGCGTTCGCCAAGCACCACCAGGGCAGCGGTGCTCAGTTCGTATTCCGCATCGAGGACACCGACGCGGCCCGCGACTCCGAGGAGTCCTACGAGCAGCTGCTCGACGCGATGCGCTGGCTGGGCTTCGACTGGGACGAGGGCCCGGAGGTGGGCGGCCCCCACGCGCCGTACCGCCAGTCGCAGCGCATGGACCTCTACAAGGACGTCGCCGCCAAGCTCCTGGACGGCGGGTACGCCTACCACTGCTACTGCTCCCAGGAGGAGCTGGACACCCGCCGCGAGGCCGCCCGTGCCGCCGGCAAGCCCTCCGGCTACGACGGCCACTGCCGCGACCTGAGCGCCGAGCAGGTCGAGGACTACCAGGCCCAGGGCCGCACGCCCATCGTCCGGTTCCGCATGCCCGACGAGACGATCACCTTCACGGACCTGGTCCGCGGCGAGCTGACCTTCACCCCGGAGAACGTCCCGGACTACGGGATCGTCCGCGCCAACGGCGCGCCTCTCTACACGCTCGTCAACCCGGTCGACGACGCCCTGATGGAGATCACCCACGTCCTGCGCGGCGAGGACCTGCTCTCCTCCACCCCCCGCCAGATCGCCCTGTACAAGGCGCTGACCGAGCTGGGCATCGCCAAGAGGACCCCGGAGTTCGGGCATCTGCCGTACGTGATGGGCGAGGGCAACAAGAAGCTGTCGAAGCGCGACCCGCAGTCGTCGCTGAACCTCTACCGGGAGCGCGGCTTCCTGCCGGAGGGCCTGCTCAACTACCTCTCGCTCCTTGGCTGGTCGCTCTCCGCCGACCAGGACATCTTCACGATGGACGAGATGGTCGCGGCCTTCGACATCAAGGACGTGAACCCCAACCCGGCCCGCTTCGATCTCAAGAAGTGCGAGGCGATCAACGCCGACCACATCCGGCTGCTCGATGTGAAGGACTTCACCGAGCGCTGCCGCCCGTGGCTGAAGGCCCCGTTCGCCACATGGGCGCCGGAGGACTTCGACGAGACCAAGTGGCAGGCGATCGCCCCGCACGCCCAGACCCGCCTGAAGGTCCTCGCCGAGATCACGGACAACGTCGACTTCCTGTTCCTGCCGGAGCCGGTGGAGGACGACGCGAGCTGGACGAAGGCCATGAAGGAAGGCTCGGACGCGCTCCTGCTCACGGCCCGCGAGAAGCTGGACGCGGCCGACTGGGCCTCCCCGGAGTCGCTGAAGGAGGCCGTCCTGGCCGCCGGTGAGGCACACGGTCTCAAGCTCGGCAAGGCCCAGGCCCCGGTCCGCGTGGCCGTCACCGGCCGCACGGTCGGTCTGCCCCTCTTCGAGTCCCTCGAGGTCCTGGGCAAGGAGAAGACGCTGGCGCGCATCGACGCGGCGCTGGCGAAGCTGGCCGCGTAGCGCGTTCACGCAAGGGCGGCGTCCGGTTCCGGCGCCGCCCTTCGCGTGTCCATCCAGCCGTCACCCGGAGTTCACCCCACCGGTCAACTGCCGCTTGCTGAGGGCATGTTGGATTCCCCCGTGCACATGAGGTGCGTGTGCAGCCACGAAGACTTGCCAAGGTGGCCCTCAGCGGGGCGGTGGCCCTGACGTGCGCCCTGCCGGTCGCGCCCGCGCAGGCCGCGGGATCGCCAGTGGGCACGATCCGGCTCAGCTCGGAGAAGCGGCAGGAGATCAGGTACACGTGGGCGGACGCGTCCGGATTCCGGTACGCCCCGGCCGTCGGCGGCACCACCACCTGGGTCGGCTACCCGGACTTCGTCCCGCCCGCACACCCCGGGCCGGACGACCTGGCCACCGGCACCGACGTCGTGACCACCGTGAGCGGTTCCACCGTCACGCAGAAACACCTCTCCACGGGCGTGACCGTCACCCTCACGATCCCGCCCGGCCATACCTACCGGGGCGCCGCAGGCTGGAGCGTGCTCACCCGGGACACCAGCAGTGCCCTGCACGTGCTGCGCGCCGCACCCAGACGGTCGCCACCGTCGCCACGGGCGCCGCCCGCACCCCGACCGACATCCAGGCCGTCAACACCTGGCTGTACTGGTCCTGCGGCTCCACCGCGGGCGTCTACGACCGGGCGACCAGCCGAAGGATCACGGTCCCGGCCGACAACGGCCCGGCCCGCCTCGCCGACGGCTTCCTGCTCCGCGAGAACCGCACCACCCACGAACTGCTGCTCACCGACTTCCACACCGGAACGGCGGCCACCCGCACGCTGGTCAAGCTGCCCACCGCGGACCAGAACACCGGAGGCAGCAACGGCCGCTGGGCCGTCGACCGCTTCGGCGGCCACATCGCCTACCTCAACGGCACGTACGGAGAGGTCTCGATCGTCCCCAGCGGCGTCCCCGCCTCGGCGCTCGCGCAGATGGAGTCCCAGACCGACGCCGTGCCGGGCGGCCCGACGAAGGCGAAACCCGGGCAGCCCGTCTGGCAGCTCAACAAGCCCGCCACCTGGACGCTCACCCTGAGCAACAGCGGCGGCACGGTGGCCCGCACCCTCACCGGCAGCACCAAGGGGGCCGCCGTCCGCGCCGCCTGGGACGGCTACGGGGGCGAGGCCGCCGCGTCACCGGCACGTACACCTGGAAACTGACCGCCGAGCCGCGCGACAACGAGGGTCCCGCCCTCACCACGACCGGCACGACCACGGTCAACTGACGGACAGGCTCCCGCCGTCCGGGTTACCGTCGGACCATGAGCATTCGGGCCGTGGTCTGGGACGTCGACGACACCCTTTTCGACTACACCACCGCGGACCGTGTGGGCATGCGCGCGCACCTGCTGGCCGAGGACCTGCTCGACGGGTACGACAGCGTCGAGCAGGCCATCGCGCGCTGGCGGGCGATCACCGACGCCCAGTGGGCGCGGTTCTCCGCGGGGGAGGCGACCTTCCAGGGACAGCGCCGCGACCGGGTGCGGGTGTTCCTCGGCGAGGAGCTGACCGACGCCGAGGCCGACGCCTGGTTCGAGCGGTACATCGGGCACTACGAGACCGCCTGGACCCTCTTCCCGGACGTCCTGCCGGTCCTGGACGCCCTCGCGGCCAGCCACCGGCACGCGGTGCTGTCCAACTCCAGCATCCACGTCCAGGACCGCAAGCTGCGCGTGCTCGGCGTGTACGACCGGTTCGAGGCCGTCCTGTGCGCGGCCGAGCTCGGCGTCTCCAAGCCGCAGGCCGGCGCCTTCCACGCCGCCTGCACCGCGCTGGAGCTCGCCCCGCACCAGGTGGCGTACGTCGGCGATCACCCGGAGATCGACGGGCGGGGTGCCGCGGAGGCCGGGCTGTTGTCGGTGTGGATCGACCGTGACGGCGCGTACACCTGCGTCGACGCCCCCGGCGGACCGCACCGGATCGCCACCCTCGCCGAACTCCCCGCGATCCTCGGCACGGATAGTCGTTTTGGAGCCCCGTCCACCTTCGGGTAATGTTCTTCCTGCGCCGCCGGAGAGCGGGCCGAAAGGCCGGGACCGGAGGTGCAAACTAGAACAAGATCCCCTCAGGGGCTTGCGTTCCAGTGGCCTATGGTGTAATTGGCAGCACGACTGATTCTGGTTCAGTTAGTCTTGGTTCGAGTCCAGGTAGGCCAGCTCGCAGAGCTCATCTGCACCCGCCCCCGTTGTGTAGCGGCCTAGCACGCTGCCCTCTCAAGGCAGTAGCGCCGGTTCGAATCCGGTCGGGGGTACTGATCTCGATCAACTCGGGATCGCTAGGGCCCCCGTTGTGTAGCGGCCTAGCACGCCGCCCTCTCAAGGCGGTAGCGCCGGTTCGAATCCGGTCGGGGGTACGACTGGTCTAAACCACATTGGTCTATGGTGTAATTGGCAGCACGACTGATTCTGGTTCAGTTAGTCTTGGTTCGAGTCCAGGTAGACCAGCTCGGACCTGCGGAAACGCAGAGTCCAGGCCCCCGTTGTGTAGCGGCCTAGCACGCCGCCCTCTCAAGGCGGTAGCGCCGGTTCGAATCCGGTCGGGGGTACGCACAGGGAAGGCCCTCCACTTCGGTGGAGGGCCTTCGCCGTTACTCGAAGCCGTATCTCCGCGCCGACTCCTCCTCCTGCGCCAGCCGGTGCAGCGACTGAAGCATCGGCTGGACGAGGACCGCTCCCAGAACCGCGATCTCGACCTTCTCGGCCTCCGTCGGAAACGTCTCCATGAAATCCAGGTCGAGAACGGCCGCCTGGTGCATCAACCGGGCGTAGGAGGAGAGGAGTTCGGGACTCCAGTCGTAGCCGAGCCGGCGCATCGCGGCCACCGCCACCACCAGCGAGCGGTAGGCGGGCGAGATGGTGACCAGCGCCTTGGCGTTCGACCAGCCCAGCGTCTCCAGCAGCTCCTCCGTCTCCTCGTGCGCGGTCCGGACGTACTCGTCCTCCGCGTCCGGCTCGGGAATCTGCGGCAACGCCCACAGCGCGGCGCCGAGGCGGACGGTACGGCCCAGGGAGTCGTCGTCGACGTGCCCGAGCACCTCGCGGACCGTCGCCACCGGGACCCGGCCGACCTGGATCATCGCGCGCACCAGACGGAGCCGGCGCAGATGCTCCTCGTCGTACTCGGCGGTGGTCGTGTTGATCTGGCGGCCGGGCGTCAACAGCCCTTCGCGCAGGTAGTACTTGATCGTCGCCGTGGACACCCCGCTGCGCTCACTCAGCTCCGCCAGCCGCATCTCTTGCGCCTCTCCTTGGGAAGTGCCACTATCCAAGCATCGCCTCAGAGGATAGTGCCGCTATCCGACAGGAACGGGGGACTGTCATGTTCGTGAAACCGGTGCTGGGTCGTACGACCGCGGCTGCCGAAGGGGATGTGGTGGTCCTGCTGATCGGGATGCGCGTCAACCACTTCTGGGCGGTGCACCAGTGGGTGCCGGTCTTCCTGGCGATGTTCCGCATGCTGGCGGAACTCGCGCGGGACCCGGACCGGGGGCTGCTGGGGCGCGTACTGCTCACGGCTTCACCGCGGACGTACTACGTCGTCCAGTACTGGGAGTCCAAGGAGAAGCTGTACGCGTACGCGGCCTCGCCCGACATGTTCCATCACCGGGCGTGGTCGATCATCAACCGCAAGGAGCGGGCGGGGAAGGTGCGCGGGCACGTGGGGCTGTGGCACGAGACGTATGTCGTGACTGAGGGGTCCTACGAGGCGATCTACGCCGACATGCCGCCCTTCGGCCTCGCGGCAGCCACGGGGGTGTTGCCGATCGAGCGTCGGGGGCGGCGGGCGCGGCAGCGCTTCGCGTACCGGGGAGACGCACAAGCGCCGTGAGGGTTGTGCCGGGCGGGGGGCGGGCCGTTCGTGGTTGATCGCGCCCACGCGGCGGAGCCGCATATTGATACGGTCCCGCGCCACCCGGGTGGGTCACCGAACCGTCGGGAAGAGACTGCCGCGGCGTTGAGGCTGCCTCTTTCCGGCGGTGTTCGTCGTGACCGTCAGCCCGTACGGCGCAGGGCCTCCGACAGGCGGGTCGCGGCGTCGATGACTGCCTGGGCGTGCATGCGGCCGGGGTGGCGGGTCAGGCGTTCGATGGGGCCGGAGACCGAGACGGCGGCCACGACGCGGTTGGAGGGGCCGCGGACGGGCGCGGAGACGGACGCGACGCCCGGCTCGCGCTCTCCGATGGACTGGGCCCAGCCGCGGCGCCGTACGCCCGACAGGGCCGTCGCCGTGAAGCGGGCGCCCTGCAGGCCGCGGTGCAGGCGCTCGGGCTCCTCCCAGGCCATGAGGATCTGTGCCGACGAGCCGGCCTTCATGGTGAGCGTCGAGCCGACCGGGACCGTGTCCCGAAGTCCGGACAGGCGCTCCGCCGCGGCGACACAGATGCGCATGTCGCCCTGGCGGCGGTAGAGCTGCGCGCTCTCGCCCGTGATGTCACGGAGGTGGGTGAGCACCGGTCCCGCGGTCGCGAGGAGGCGGTCCTCGCCGGCGGCCGCAGCCAGCTCGGCCAGACGCGGGCCGAGAATGAAACGGCCCTGCATGTCGCGCGCCACCATGCGGTGGTGTTCCAGGGCCACGGCCAGGCGGTGGGCCGTGGGTCGTGCCAGTCCGGTGGCCGCGACCAAGCCCGCGAGGGTGGCCGGACCGGACTCCAGAGCGCTCAGGACGAGGGCCGCCTTGTCCAGAACGCCGACGCCGCTACTGTTGTCCATGCAACGATACTCACGTCTCACTCTGTGAAACGCAAGTTCAATTTTCCGTGGAACACGCCACCCTGGAATACACAGCGGCCCGCAGACCGACGGGCGCGGTGGCGGACGCCCGAAAACTGGGGCGCGGGCGGAACCGTCTCCTCAAGATCTCTAGTTGTGGCCGGTGCACTTTTTCCGGCCGGAGGGAAAGCGATGGGTAGGACACTCGCGGAGAAGGTCTGGGACGACCACGTCGTCCGGCGCGCCGAGGGCGAGCCCGACCTCCTCTTCATCGATCTGCACCTGCTGCACGAGGTGACCAGCCCGCAGGCCTTCGACGGTCTGCGTCAGAACGGTCGCCGGGTCCGCCGCCTCGACCTCACCATCGCGACCGAGGACCACAACACCCCGACCCTCGACATCGACAAGCCGATCGCCGACCCGGTCTCCCGCGCCCAGCTGGAGACGCTGCGCAAGAACTGCGCCGAGTTCGGCGTCCGCCTGCACCCGCTGGGCGACGTCGAGCAGGGCGTCGTCCACGTCGTGGGACCGCAGCTGGGTCTGACCCAGCCGGGCATGACCGTCGTGTGCGGCGACTCCCACACCTCCACGCACGGCGCCTTCGGCGGTCTGGCCTTCGGTATCGGCACCTCCCAGGTCGAGCACGTGCTGGCCACGCAGACGCTGCCGATGGCCCGGCCCAAGACCATGGCCATCACCGTCAACGGCGAACTGCCCGAGGGCGTCACCGCCAAGGACCTGATCCTGGCGATCATCGCCAAGATCGGTACGGGCGGCGGTCAGGGCTACGTCCTGGAGTACCGCGGCGAGGCCATCGAGAAGCTCTCGATGGAGGCCCGGATGACCATCTGCAACATGTCGATCGAGGCCGGCGCCCGCGCGGGCATGATCGCCCCCGACGAGACGACCTTCGCGTACCTCAAGGGCCGCGTCCACGCCCCGCAGGGCGAGGACTGGGACGCCGCCGTCGCGTACTGGAAGACGCTGAAGACGGACGAGGACGCCGAGTTCGACGCCGAGGTCGTCATCGAGGCCGCCGAGCTGTCGCCGTTCGTCACCTGGGGCACCAACCCCGGCCAGGGAGCGCCGCTTTCGGCGTCCGTCCCCGACCCGGCTTCGTACGAAGACGCTTCGGAGCGCTTCGCCGCCGAAAAGGCCCTGGAGTACATGGGGTTGGAGGCCGGGCAGCCGCTGCGCTCCATCAACGTGGACACCGTCTTCGTAGGCTCCTGCACCAACGGCCGCATCGAGGACCTGCGCGCCGCCGCCGAGCTGATCAAGGGCCGCAAAGTCGCCGACGGCGTACGGATGCTGGTCGTGCCCGGCTCCGCGCGGGTCGGTCTGCAGGCCGTCTCCGAGGGCCTGGACGTCGTCTTCAAGGAGGCCGGCGCCGAGTGGCGGCACGCGGGCTGCTCGATGTGCCTGGGCATGAACCCCGACCAGCTGGCCCCGGGTGAGCGCTCCGCGTCCACCTCCAACCGCAACTTCGAGGGCCGACAGGGCAAGGGCGGTCGTACGCACCTGGTGTCGCCGCAGGTCGCCGCCGCGACGGCGGTCCTGGGCCACCTGGCCTCCCCGGCCGACCTGTCCGACGTCGCCACCCGTACGCCCGCTGGAGTCTGATCAGTCATGGAAGCATTCACCAAGCACACCGGCCGGGCCGTCCCGCTGCGCCGCAGCAACGTCGACACCGACCAGATCATCCCTGCTCACTGGCTCAAGAAGGTCACGCGCGACGGGTTCGAGGACGGGCTGTTCGAGGCCTGGCGCAAGGACGAGTCCTTCATCCTCAACCGGCCCGAGCGCCAGGGCGCGACCGTCCTGGTCGCCGGCCCCGACTTCGGCACCGGCTCCTCCCGTGAGCACGCCGTCTGGGCGCTGCAGAACTACGGCTTCAAGGCGGTCATCTCCTCCCGCTTCGCCGACATCTTCCGCGGCAACTCGCTCAAGAACGGCCTGCTCACGGTGGTTCTCGAGCAGAAGATCGTGGACGCGCTGTGGGAGCTCACCGAGCAGGACCCGCAGGCCGTGATCACGGTCGACCTGGAGAACCGCGAGGTGCTCGCCGAGGGCATCACCGCCTCCTTCGAGCTGGACGAGAACTCCCGCTGGCGGCTGCTGAACGGGCTGGACGACATCTCGATCACGCTCAAGAACGAGGACGACATCGCCGCGTACGAGGCCAAGCGCCCGTCCTACAAGCCGCGGACGCTCCAGGCATGATCCGACCGGCGTGAGCGACATTTGATCGCTCTGCGCAAGTCCAGATTCGGCCACCTCAACACCCCCGCTGTACCCCCGATCAGCCCGATCGGGGGTACAGCCGTTTCTGCACCCGAACGGCCCCGCCCGCCCTCGCGTGCCAAGTCAACTTCCCACGTTAGAGGCCCCGTTGCCGGGGTACGCGAGTGTGGAGGACGTGACTTCCGACAGCGCCGAAAGGGCCGTTAGAGGCAGGAGTTGCACCCTGAGCGGGCGACAACTCGCCCCAGATGGCACAATCTGTGCATGGAACACGACGGCCAACTCGAGCTCTATGCGGCAGTCGCGGTCCAACTCAAGGAAGCGCACGCAAGGGTGCGCGCACTGCAAGTCCCGGAGGGCGTACGGATGGCGCTGACCCGGAAGCTGCTGGTCATTACGGCCGCGGCCAAGCACGATCTCGCCGATGCGACAAGGCGTCTGGAGCGGTTCATGAAGGACCTGGACGAGGGACGAATCCCCGACGAGGAACGCTGAACACACCAGAACCGTCGCGTTCGCTGCGGCGCAACGGGTGATTAGCCCGTTTCGTGTTTGATTTGCGGTATATATCTGCCTAACGTGCGAAAAGCTTGAACACTTTCGTTCTGGCGATGTCTCCGAAGGGGAAGACGTGAACAAGGCGCAGCTCGTAGAAGCGATTGCCGACAAGATGGGTGGCCGCCAGCAGGCCGCCGATGCTGTCGACGCGGTCCTGGACGCCATCGTCCGGGCGACCGTCGCGGGGGAGAGGGTCTCGGTCACCGGCTTCGGTTCGTTCGAGAAGGTCGACCGCCCGGCCCGCTACGCCCGCAACCCCCAGACGGGCGAGCGGGTTCGTGTCAAGAAGACCTCGGTGCCGCGATTCCGTGCGGGCCAGGGCTTCAAGGACCTGGTCAGCGGCTCGAAGAAGCTCCCGCGCGGCGGCGAGGTCGCCGTCAAGAAGGCGCCCAAGGGCAGCCTGACCGGCGGTGCTTCCGCGACGGTCAAGAAGGCCGCCGCGAAGAAGGCCACCACCAAGGCGGCGGCCGCGAAGAAGACCACGGCGAAGAAGACCACGGCCAAGAAGACGACCGGGGCCGCCGCGGCGAAGAAGACCACGGCGAAGAAGACGACCGCGAAGAAGACCACCGGAGCGGCCGCCAAGAAGACCTCCGCGGCGAAGACCACGGCGGCGAAGAAGACCACGGCCAAGAGCGCCCCGGCGAAGAAGGCGACGGCCAAGAAGGCCCCGGCCAAGCGGTCGACGGCCCGCAAGACCACCACCGCCAAGAAGGCCACCGCCCGCAAGTCGTAAGGGCACGGGGCCACAAGGGCACTCACGCGCCGGGCCGGACTCCCTCGGGAGCCCGGCCCGCGGCGTGTTCGGGGTCGGTCACTCAGAGTGTCTGGAGCGTCACCAGGGTGATGCGGAGGTCGTCCTTCGCGCCCTCCACCTCGATCCGCACGCGCTGCCCGGGCCGCAGCAGCCTCAGACCGCCCGCGTCGAACGCCGGCGCGTCGAAGGGCACCGGGGTGCCGTCGTCCAGCAGCACCTGCCCGCTGCGGGTTTCGGGGTCGTACGTGTATGCGGTGGCCTGCATGGCGGCAGCCTACTGCCCCGGGATCAACAGGCGCGCGGTCGCCGCCGCCGTCCGGGGACCCACGCCCAGAGCCAGCGCCGCGCGCAGGTCGTCGCCGGTGTCCACGTCCTGTCGTACCGAATCCACCGCGTCCAGCCGGAGTTCCACCGCCCCGGACGCGCGGTGACGGGCCCGGGAATCGGTGCCGAATGCCGGGAGCAATTCGCGGCCCGGGGCGGCGGCCAGCAAGGTGGTGCCGATTGCGGCCGCATCGGGGAGAAAAGCCCGGGGGAATTCCGCGGCCGCCTCCAGGACGCGGGCCAATTCCAGCGGGCGCAGGGCGGGCAGATCGGCGTTCAGGGCCGCCACCGGGCCTTCGGGACGTGAAGCGCGTACGACCGTCGCCGCGTGCGCCAGAGCGGCGTTCAGGCCGCCGCCCGGCTCATCGGGGACGATCCGGGCGCCCAGCGCCGCCAGCTCGCGACGCGCCAGGGCATCGTTCGTGACTACTGCCACATCCGCCACCGGCGGCGCGGCCAGGGCGGCCGCCACGGTGTCCTGGGCGAAGGCGAGGGCCAGCCCCGGACGCAGCCCGTCGGAAGCGGTGTCCGAGAGCCTGCTCTTGGCTCGCGCCAGAGGCTTCAGGGGTATGACCAAGGTCCACTGCACCGACGTACCGTCCCTTACTCGTCGCGGACATTGTCACCCGGGCCATCGGGTCGCGCGGGGGTCGGGGCGTACGGTGTTCTCGACAGACCGGCGGCCTGGGGCGACACTTGTGCGGCCCCCCCGGCCCTAGAGGAAGGTGTTCGCGTGCCCCGCCGCAGAATCGGCTTCTGGTACCGCTTCGCCGCGGTGATCTGCAAACCGCCGCTGGTGGCTCTGATCAAGCGGGACTGGCGCGGAATGGAGCACATTCCGGCCGAGGGCGGATTTATCACCGCGGTGAACCACAATTCGCACGTGGATCCCTTCGCATACGCGCACTACCAGTACAACACCGGACGGGTTCCGCGATTCCTGGCGAAGAGCGCCCTTTTCCGCAAGGGATTCGTCGGCGCCGCCATGCGCGGCACCGGGCAGATCCCCGTCTACCGCGAGAGCACGGACGCGCTCAGCGCCTTCCGGGCCGCGATCGACGCCGTGGAGCGCGGCGAGTGCGTCGCCTTCTACCCCGAGGGCACCCTCACCCGCGACCCCAACGGCTGGCCCATGACCGCCAAGACGGGCGCCGCGCGCGTGGCCCTGCAGACCAAGTGCCCGGTGATCCCCGTGGCCCAGTGGGGCTGCAACGAACTGCTGCCGCCGTACGCCAAGAAGCCCCACCTCTTCCCGCGCAAGACCCACCACGTGCTGGCGGGGCCGCCCGTGGACCTCTCTCGCTTCTACGGCAGGGAGATGACCGCGGACGTCCTCAAGGAGGCGACCGAGGTCATCATGGCCGCGATCACCGCCCAGCTGGAGGAGATCCGCGGCGAGAAGGCCCCTGAGACGCCCTACGACCCGCGCCGGGAGCGGATCGAGCAGCGGCGCCGCACCGAGGCGGAGACGGGGCAGACACAGACACACGCGGGGGCACAGGCACAGACCCCGGGTACGCAGGTGGAAGGGCAGGGCACGTGAGCAACCCGGTCAAGGCGGCGGTCCTCAGCGCCGGTTCGTGGGGCACTGCCTTCGGCATGGTGCTCGCCGACGCGGGGTGCGAGGTCACCCTGTGGGCGCGGCGGGCGGAGGTCGCCGAAGCGATCAACTCCACTCGGGCGAACCCCGACTACTTCCCCGGTGTCGAGCTGCCGCAGAACATGCGGGCCACCACGGACGCGGCCGAGGCCACCGCGGGCGCCGACTTCACGGTCCTGTCCGTCCCCTCGCAGACGCTGCGCGCCAACCTCGCCGAGTGGGCGCCGCTGCTGGCGCGGAACACCGTCCTGGTGTCGCTGATGAAGGGCGTCGAACTCGGTACGACCATGCGGATGAGCGAGGTCGTCGAAGACGTCGCCAAGGTCCCCGCGGAGCGCGTGGCCGTGGTCACCGGCCCCAACCTGGCCCGTGAGATCGCCGCCCGTATGCCGGCCGCCGCCGTGGTCGCCTGCACCGACGAGGGCGTCGCCCAGCGGCTCCAGGCCGTCTGCCACACGCCGTACTTCCGCCCGTACACCAACACCGACGTGGTCGGCTGTGAACTCGGCGGCGCCGTCAAGAACGTCATCGGTCTCGCCGTCGGCATCGCGGACGGCATGGGCCTCGGCGACAACGCCAAGGGCTCGCTCATCACGCGCGGCCTCGCCGAGACCACCCGCCTGGGTCTGGCGATGGGCGCGGACCCGCTGACCTTCTCCGGACTCGCGGGTCTGGGAGACCTGGTGGCGACCTGCTCCTCGCCGCTGTCGCGCAACCACACCTTCGGCACCAACCTCGGCAAGGGCATGACCCTGCAGGAGACCATCGCGGTCACCAAGCAGACCGCCGAGGGCGTCAAGTCCTGCGAGTCCGTGCTGGATCTGGCCCGTCGGCACGGCGTCGACATGCCCATCACCGAGACGGTCGTCGGCATCGTGCACGAGGGCAAACCTCCGGTGGTGGCGCTGAAGGAGCTCATGTCGCGCAGCGCGAAGCCGGAACGACGCTGAGCGACAGTCGGCGGAGGCGTGGGGCGGGACCGGGCGACGCCCGGGTGACGCGGCCCCGCGCACGCTGTATCCCGGCACTACCAACGGGTACTCTCAACGCGATATGAGCACCGAGAACCTCCCCCAGAGCCCTGAGCAGCAGCCGTCCCGCAAGCCGCGCGTGGCCGTCGTGTTCGGCGGGCGCAGCTCCGAACACGGGATCTCCATGGTCACCGCCGGCGCCGTCCTGCGGGCCATCGACCGGACGAAGTACGACGTCCTGCCGATCGGCATCACCCGAGGCGGGCGCTGGGTGCTCACCGCCGACGAACCCGAACGCATGGCGATCACCGAACGCCGTACGCCGAACGTCGAGGAACTCGCCGAGTCGAACGAGGGCGGCGTGGTGCTCCCCGTCGACCCCGCCAACCGCGAAGTCGTCTACAGCGAGCCCGGATCGGTGCCCAAGGCGCTCGGCGAGGTCGACGTGGTCTTCCCCGTCCTGCACGGCCCGTACGGCGAGGACGGCACCCTCCAGGGCATGCTGGAGCTCTCCGGTGTCCCGTACGTGGGTTCGGGCGTGCTCGCCTCGGCCGTGGGCCAGGACAAGGAGTACATGAAGCGGGTGTTCACCTCGTTCGGCCTCAAGGTCGGGCCGTACGTGGTGATCCGGCCGCGCGAGTGGGAGCAGGACCAGTCGGCCGCCCGCAAGAAGATCATCGACCTTGCCGGCGAGCACGGCTGGCCCCTGTTCGTGAAGCCCGCGCGCGCGGGTTCGTCGATCGGCATCACCAAGGTCGACGACCTCTCCGGCCTGGACGACGCGATCGCCGAGGCCCAGCGGCACGACCCGAAGATCCTCGTGGAGGCGGCGCTGCGCGGCCGCGAGATCGAGTGCGGGGTGCTGGAGTTCGAGGACGGCCCGAGGGCCTCGGTCCCCGCGGAGATCCCGCCGCCGGACGCCCACGCCTACTACGACTTCGAGGCCAAGTACATCGACTCGACCCCAGGCATCGTCCCGGCGCCCCTGACGCCTCAGGAGACGGCCGAGGTCCAGCGCCTCGCGGTCGACGCCTTCGAGGCGGCCTCCTGCGAGGGCCTGGTCCGCGCGGACTTCTTCCTCACCGAGGACGGCGAGTTCGTGATCAACGAGATCAACACGATGCCCGGCTTCACGCCGATCTCCATGTACCCGCAGATGTGGCAGGCGAGCGGGATCAGCTACCCGGAGCTGGTGGACAGGCTGGTGCAGGCGGCACTGACGCGGTCCACCGGGCTCCGGTGAGAGCCGAATCGTTCAGTCGGCATCGTCGAGTCGGAGTCGTTCAGCCAGTGCCGTTCAGTCGGCGATCCCCTCGGGGATCGCCTTCTTGACGGCTGACGCCAGGTCGATCAGCGCACCCGAGCTGTCCTGCCCCTTCGGCACCGTGACCTCGACGTACGCCTGGCGGCTGGCCGTGGTGTAGCGATACGCCCCGTCGTCCTGCTGCTCCATGAGCCAGTCGACCCCGTTCACACCGCCCGCGACCGCGTCCGGGTCGCGCCCCTCGGCCACCTTCGGGTCGATCATCTTCGGCGGTCGCGGAACACCGCAGCGCAGTATGATCGGCGGGTTCCCCCAACCCGCGGTCAGCGCGGACTCGGGCTCGGGGTCCTGGCGACCCTGACCGTCGACCTTGGACGGCAGCGCCTCGTCCAGGTTCCGGCACAGCTTCACGGCCTTCGCGGACGGACTGGGAACCGCCGTAGACGCACTGTCGTCTGCTGAGGAGCAGCCCGCCGCAGCGATCAACAGGGCGAGCGCGGGCAGTCCGAAAGGCCGGTGACGGAGGAAGATTCGCACCGGCCAAGGGTAGACGGGGGCTACAGATGCACGACCGGGCAGGTCAAGGTGCGGGTGATGCCGTCCACCTGCTGGACCTTCGCGACCACCATGCGGCCGAGGTCGTCGACGGTGTCGGCCTGGGCCCGCACGATGACGTCGTACGGTCCCGTCACGTCCTCGGCCTGGACGACCCCAGGAATCTTGCTGATCGTCTCGGCGACGGTCGACGCTTTGCCGACCTCCGTCTGGATCAGGATGTACGCCTGTACCACGGAACCTCCAGGGCGGCCACGAGGATCATGTGGGGAAAAGGAACGCCACGGTATCGCGTCGCCGCTCGCCGCGGGGAGACCTACGGGGACCGAGACGTGCGCGCCGGGGTGCGGGCATGACAGAAGTTGACGGTCACTTCGACCGTATCGAGGACACTGGTCGCGCGCGACCGGGCACGGACAGGGACAAGAAGGGGAGAAAGGGCAATGAAGGGCACTGTTGGTGAGCTCGGGGAGTTCGGGCTCATCAGGGAGCTCACCTCCCGTCTCACCACCACCCCGGCGGTCCGGGTCGGCCCCGGCGACGACGCCGCGGTGGTCGCCGCGCCCGACCGGCGGGTCGTGGCCAGCACCGACATCCTCCTGGAGGGCCGGCACTTCCGACGCGACTGGTCCACGGCCTACGACGTCGGACGCAAGGCGGCCGCGCAGAACCTCGCGGACATCGCCGCCATGGGCGCCGTGCCGACCGCGCTGCTGCTCGGCCTGGTCGTCCCCGCCGAACTGCCGGTGACCTGGCCGACCGAGCTGATGGACGGCCTGCGCGACGAGTGCCAGGTCGCGGGTGCCTCCGTGGTCGGCGGCGACGTCGTACGGGGCGACACGATCATGGTGTCGATCACCGCGCTCGGTGACCTGCGCAACCAGGAGCCGATCACCCGGGGCGGCGCCCAGCCCGGCGACCTCGTCGCGGTGACCGGCTGGCTGGGCTGGTCCGCCGCCGGGTACGCGGTGCTCTCCCGGGGCTTCCGCTCACCGCGCGCCTTCGTCGAGGCGCACCGCCGCCCCGAGCCGCCGTACCACGCGGGTCCGGCCGCCGCCGGGCTCGGCGCGACCGCGATGTGCGACGTCAGCGACGGGCTGATCGCCGACCTCGGCCACATCGCGGAGGCCAGCAAGGTCCGCATCGACATCCGCTCCGGCGCGATCGACATTCCCACCCAGATGAACGACATCGGGCAGGCGGTCGGCGTCGACCCGCTCCAGTGGGTGCTGACCGGGGGAGAGGACCACGCGATCGTGGCGACCTTCCCGCCGGACGTGAAGCTCCCGGCCCGCTGGAAGGTGATCGGTGAGGTGCTCAATCCGTCGGCGCTGCCCCAGGTCACGGTCGACGGGGCGCCGTGGACCAAGAAGGGCGGCTGGGACCACTTCGGGGACATCGAGGCATGAGCGTCTTCGACGGACCGCCCAGGGTGCTGACCGTGGCCGGCTCCGACTCCGGTGGGGGCGCGGGCATCCAGGCCGACCTGAAGACGATGCTGGCGCTCGGCGTGCACGGCATGAGCGTCGTCACCGCGGTCACCGCGCAGAACTCCCTCGGCGTGCAGGGTGCTTGGGAGCTTCCGGTGCAGGCGGTGCGGGCCCAGTACCGCAGCGTGGTCGACGACATCGGCGTACAGGCCGTGAAGACCGGGATGCTCGCCTCCGCCGAACTCGTCGAGGCCGTGGCCGAGTTGATCGCGGCGACGGACGCGCCGGCCGTGATCGACCCGGTCGGCGTCTCCAAGCACGGGGACCCGCTGCTGGCGTCCTCCGCGCTGGACTCCGTACGCACGAAGCTGCTGCCGGTCGCCACCGTCGCCACGCCGAACCTCGACGAGGTGGCCCAACTCAGCGGTGTGCGGGTCGAGTCGGAGGCCGGGATGCGGGAGGCCGCAGCGGCGGTGCTCGCCTTCGGACCGCGCTGGGTGCTGATCAAGGGCGGCCACCTCCCCGGCGACGCCGTCGACTTGCTCACCGACGGGGCCGCCGAGCACTGGCTGCGCGCGCCGCGCCACGACAACCGGCACACGCACGGCACGGGTTGCACCCTCGCCTCGGCGATCGCGTCGCAGCTGGCGAAGGGGCAGTCCGTGCCGGAGGCGGTGACGGCGGCGAAGGAGTACGTCACCGGGGCGGTCGCGGCCGGGTTCGCCCTGGGCGGCGGCATCGGGCCGGTGGACCACGGGTGGGCGCTCACACGGGGTACTCCCGGAGCTTGATGTCCTGCGCGGCCTTCTCGGTCAGCCGCTTGAAGTAGCCGGACAGCAGGCGTGAGCTCAGCAGACGGTACATGCGGTCGCGGCTGCGGATCCTGCGCTCGGTGGGCGGGGCGAAGAAGGGGCCCGCGTTGCCGGAGATCTTCTGGCAGCCCTTGGCGAAGTCCCGGATCCGCGTCTCGTACTCGGCGAAGGCGGTGCGGTGGTCGCCGCCCGCGAGGGCCAGTTCACCGGCCAGGACCCATGCGCCGACGATCGCCACGCCCGTCCCCATGCCGCCCATGGCGGCCCCGTGGCCGGCGTCCCCGAGGAGCACCACGCGGCCCTTGGTGAGCCGGTCGACGTGGATCTGGGCGATGGCGTCGAAGTACAGGTCATCGGCCTGCTCCAGGGCCTTGAGCACGTTCGGGGTCTCCCAGCCCATCCCCGCGAACCGCTCGGCGAGGATCCGCTTCTGCGCGGCGACGTCCCGGCGGTCGTACGTCAACCGTTCGGAGCGGAAGACCAGCAGGGCGCCCGCGCGGTCGGGGTCGCCGTCGTAGTTGCTGAGGGCGAGAGCGCGGCCGGGCTCGGTGTAGAGGCGGCCGGTGCGGTTCAGGCCCAGGTCGTTGGGGACGCCGAAGCCGGCCACGTAGTGGTCGAGGAAGCGCAGGTAGCGGGACTCGTCGCCGAAGACCAGACGCCGGGTGTTCGAGTGCAGACCGTCGGCGCCGACGACGAGGTCGAAGCGCCGGGGAGCGCTCCTTTCGAAGGTGACGTCCACGCCCGCACCGTCGTCCGTGAGCGTGGCGATCGAGTCGTCGAAGACGTACTCGACGCGGTCCTTCGTGCGCTCGTACATGATCTTCGCGAGTTCGCCGCGGAATATCTCCACGTCACCGCTCATCATCTCCGAGGGCAGGTCCACGCGCGCGTGCCCGTCCTTGTCGACGACGCTCTGCCGGCCCATGTGGGTCTGGCGGGCGTGGATCTCGTCCCAGAGGCCCATCGCGGTCAGCACCGTGCGGTGGACATGGCCGCGGAAGTCGACGGCGAAGCCGCCCTCGCGCAGCGCCGGGGCCTTCTCGACGACCGTGACCCGGGCGCCGCGCCGGGCGAGGTTCAGGGCGAGGGCGGGGCCGGCGACGCTGGCCCCGGAGATCAGGACGTTCAGGTGACCGAGGTGGTGTGTGTTCGTCATGGCCATGAGCCTGCGGGCAGGCGCTGACCGTCTCCCTACCGTTCGCTGACCGCCGCTGACCGCAGACTCCGCCCCCGCGTGAACGCCTCGCCGTACGCCTGCGCGGACAGCTTCGCCCGTACGTCGTCCCGCGTCCGTACGACGTCGGGGTCGCCGTCGAGAGGTTCTCCCCGCAGCCCCACGGCGGCGCCCAGGAGTTCGGCCGCCCGTGCCGGGTCTTGGGCGACCGAGGCGAGGGCGTCGGCGATGTCGGCCAGGGCGAGGGCGTCCGACGACTCCCGGGTGTGCGCGTGGGCCTGGGCGAACCAGTCCCGGGCCTTGCCGGTGTCGCCCTCCCCCGCCGCCGTGCGGCCCAGGCCGATGAGGATCCGTACCGTCTCGCCGGCGCTGAACCAGTTCGCCGCGCATGCCTCCAGGGCGTTTTCGTAGTGCACGCGTGCGTGCGCGGTGTCTCCGGAGAGCCGGGCTACGTCACCGAGGCCCCGCCGGGCGGCCGCGACCTTGTCCGAGGCGCCGACGCCGCGCGCGAGGGCGGCCGACTGCTCGTAGTGGACGGCCGCCGCCTCGGTGTCGCCCCGGTGCAGCAGCACGGTCCCGCGCGTGCGCAGCAGATCCGCGGTCTCCTCGGGGGCCTCCAGCTCCTGTACGTACGTCAGGCCCTCGTCGAGCAGTTCCAGAGCCTCGTCGTACGCGCCGCGCCGGGCCGCGAAGCCGCCCAGCGGGTCCAGGCAGTTGGCCATGCCCCAGCGGTCCCCGGTCACACGGAAGCCGGTCAGGGAGCGGGCGAAGGCGGCCTCCGACTCGGCGGGGTTCCCCCCGAACTGCGCCTGGTAGCCGAGCCCCAGGTCAAGCAGTGCCCGCCCCCACGGGTCGTCGCCGACCTGGACGGCCCGCAGCGCCTGGTCCGAGGCGAGCAGCGGGCCGCCGGTGAGCGACCACAGGACCATGGTGAACGGCAGCCGCATCGGCTTCTCCAGGGCCCGCAGGACGTCGGCCACGCGGGCGATGCGGTCGGGTTCCGCCGGGTCGTCGCCACGCCCGGTGACCGTGTTCATCGCACACAGGGCGTACTCCTCCTCCAGTCCCGCGGGCGCCTCGTCGCCGATCGTCGTCAGCAGCGCGCGGGCGAGCGTGGCGTGTTCGTCGTGCGGGCCGCGCAGCCGCCAGAACCAGGACAGGTGCGCCATGAGGCGCAGGGCGTCCATGGGGGCCGCGCGCACGAGGTGCCGCAGCGCCGCGTCCAGGTTGCCGTGCTCGGCGGTCAGCCGGGCCAGCCAGGGCAGCTGGCCGCCGCCCCTGAGGTACGGCTCCGCACGCTCGGCCAGCCGCAGGAAGTACCCCGCGTGGGCGTCCCGCGGCCCGTCCGCGCCGGTGAGTCGCTCGGCGGCGAACGCGCGGATCGTCTCCAGCATCCGGTAGCGCCTCTCGGACACCTCCAGGAACGACTTCTCGACCAGCGAGGCCAACAGGTCCTCCGGGTGGGCCGTCGCGCACACGGCCTCCACCGCGTCGAGGGTCGCCCCGCCCGGGAAGACGGTCAGCTCCGCCGCCAGTTCGCGCTCCTCGTCGTCCAGCAGGTCCCAGCTCCACTCCACGACCGCGCGCAGGGTGCGGTGCCGGGGCGCCTTGGAGCGGTCGCCGCGGGTCAGCAGCCGGAACCGGTCGTCGAGGCGGTCGGCGAGCTCGTCCGGGGTGAGGGTGCGCAGCCGGGCCGCCGCCAGCTCGATCGCCAGCGGCAGTCCGTCGAGAGCCCGGCAGATGTCAGCCACGCGCGCGTGGTGGTCGAAGTCGGGGCGTACGGCCCGCGCGCGGTCGAGGAAGAGCCGCATCGCGGGCTCCGGCGGCAGCGGTGGCACGGGGACCAGGACCTCACCGGTGATGCCGAGGGACTCCCGGCTGGTGGCGAGGACCCGGACGCCCGGGCAGGCGCCGAGCAGCAGCGCCGACAGCCGGGCCGCCTCCTCCACCAGGTGCTCGCAGTTGTCGAGCACCAGCAGCAGCTCACGGTCCTCCAGGGCGGCCAGCAGCCGGTCCGTGGTGTCCGTGGCGGGCGTGCGGAAACCTTCACGCACGCCGAGGGCGGCGAGGACGGCGTACGGGATCCGGGTGCCGTCGCTGAGGGGGGCCAGCTCGACGAAGCACGCGTCGGACCGGGAGACGGCCCGGGTGCGGGCCGCCTCGATCGCCAGCCGGGTCTTGCCGACGCCACCCGGGCCGGTGAGCGTGACCAGGCGGGAGTCGGACAGGCCTCGCGCGATCCGCGCGAGCTCGGGGGCACGGCCGATGAACGGGGTGAGCTGGACCGGGACGCGCGGCCGCGCGGGTGCGCTTGTGCCGCCGCCCCGCAGTAACTCCAGGTGAAGCGCGGACAGCTCGGGCGAGGGGTCGGCGCCCAGCTCGTCGGCGAGGATGCGCCGGGCCTCCTCGTACACGGTGAGCGCCTCAGCGGGCCGTCCGTGCGCGTGCAGGGCCCGCATCAGCTGCCCGTACAGCCGCTCGCTGAGCGGATGCGCCGACAGCAGCGCCCGCAGCTCCGCGACCAGCTCGGGCCCGCCGCCGAGCGCCAGGTCCGCCTCGATCCGGTCCTGTACGGCGGCCAGCCGCAGCTCCTCGAGCCGCGCCCTCTCGGCGTGTGCCTCCGGGAGGTCGGGCAGCGCGGGCCCGCGCCACAGGGCGAGCGCTTCTCGTAGCCGGGCCGCCGCGCGCGTGTGGTCCCCGGCGGATAGGGCGCCACGGCCCTTGCTGGACATCCGTTCGAATCGATGGGTGTCGACCAGCTCGGGGGAGGCGGTGATGCGGTAACCGGCCGGAGTGGCTTCGATCTCCGTGTGCGGCGCCAGGCGCCTGCGGAGGCGGGAGATCTGCGACTGGAGGGCGTTGGCGGCTCCTGCGGGCGGCTGGGCGCCGTACAGGCCGGCTGTCAGGCGGTCCGTGGAGACGGTGCGGCCTGCGTCGAGGAGCAGGAGCGTGAGCAGGGCGCGGGGGCGGGGGCCACCGGGGTCCACGGGGGCGCCGTCGTCGGTGCGTATGTCCAGCGGACCCAGGATGGCGAAGCGCATTCGCCAGATTCTGGCAGCTCAGCGGCGTGCGCGTATGCAAAAAGCCGGTCCACACGAGGTGGACCGGCTCTGTGCAGCGAACCAGCAGTGGCCGCGCGCTCAGCTGTTGGCGTCAGCGCGAGACCTTGCCGGCCTTGATGCACGAGGTGCAAGCGTTCACGCGCTTCGGCGTCCCGCTCACCACGGTACGCACACGCTGGATGTTCGGGTTCCAGCGGCGGGACGTACGGCGGTGCGAGTGCGAGATGTTGTTGCCGAAGCCCGGCCCCTTGCCGCAGACGTCGCAGTTGGCAGCCACGGGTCACTCCAAAGACTTCAGATGCACTTACGGTGGATCCCGGCATGCCGGGATCAGGATCGAAGATCTGAGTGGCGCTGCCAGGGGAATGGCCCGATCGGGATCGGGCAACCGGAGCAGCATACAACGACTGCGCCAGTACAACGAAACTACCATGACCGGTCCGGTGCCCACTCCCGGCCCTCTTCCGGCGGAGACGGGCCCGGGGTCTACGCTGCGTCCAGTCCAGCAGCTCAGGGAGGCGCAGGTGGCGCGGGTGCCGCAGACGTTCTTCGATGCTCTCGCGGTGCGCACCTGGTGCGGTCTGGCGCTCGGGGCGCTGGGGCGGGCACGCGAGGAGATCGACGCGATCAACGTGTATCCGGTCGCGGACGGGGACACCGGCACGAACCTCTACCTGACCGTCGAGTCGGCGGTGACCGCGGTCGAGGCGGTGTTCGCGGGGCACGGGGCGCGCTCGGGCGCCGGTTTCGGTGACAGTTCCCGTGATGGCTCGGGTGCCGACGGGCCCTCTCCGGACGGGCCCTCTCCGGACGGGCCCTCTCCGGACGGGCCCTCTCCGGACGGGCCCTCTCCGGACGGGCCCTCTCTGGCCGACACCGTGCGCGCGATGGCGCACGGCGCGCTCATAGGCGCGCGCGGGAACTCCGGGACGATCCTCGCGCAGCTGCTGCGCGGCATGGCCCAGGTGCTCGCCGCCGACGAGGACACCGCGCACACCGACGGACCGGGGCTGCGGCTGGCCCTGCGGCAGGCCGCCGACTCCGCCCGGCAGGCCGTGGCCCACCCCGTGGAGGGCACGGTCCTGTCGGTCGCCTCGGCCGCCGCCGACGCGGCCCAGGAAGCGGAGGGCGACTGCGCGACGGTCGCGCGGGCGGCCTACGAGGGGGCCCGTACGGCCCTGGCCGCGACCCCCGCCCAGCTGACCGTCCTGGAGCGGGCCGGTGTGGTCGACGCGGGCGGGCGGGGACTGGTGGCGGTCCTCGGGGCGCTGGTCGAGACGTTCACGGGGGAGGCGCCGGGGGTGGTGGCCACGGCGGGCTTCACAGCGCAGGCGCGCGTGAAGGGGGACCCGGGGGACGTGACGGAACCCCGCGCCGCGTCCCTCGACGCCGTCGGTGAGTGCCCGGACGGCCCGGCCGAGCTGGAGGAGGGCGGACCCGCTTTCGAGGTGATCTACCTCCTGGAGGCCGAGGACGCGGCCGTGGTGCGACTACGGCAGCGGCTCGACGACCTGGGGGACTCGCTCGTCGTGGTCGGCGGCGACGGGCTGTGGAACGTCCACGTGCACGTGAACGACGCGGGAGCCGCCGTGGAGGCGGGCGTCGAGGCCGGGCGGCCGCACCGGATCCGCATCACGCACTTCGGGCAGGGAGACGTGCACACGCGCGGAGGCGAGCGGCCGCCCCGGGAGCGAGCCCAGCGAGCCGTCGTCGCCGTCGTGCCCGGCGAGGGCCTGGCCGGGCTGTACGCCGAGGCGGGCGCGACCACCGTGCTCGCGCGTCCCGGGGAGGCGCCCGCGAGCGGGGAGCTCGTCGAGGCCGTACGGCGTGCCCACGCGCGCGAGGTCGTGCTGCTGCCCAACGACGCCGAGCTGCGCCACACCGCGGCCGCCGCGGCCGAGCAGGCCCGCGCGGACGGCGTCCGCGTCGCCCTGATCCCCACCCGCTCCGCGGTCCAGGGCATCGCCGCGCTCGCCGTCCACCAACCGGACCGCCGCTTCGACGAGGACGTCGTCGCGATGACCTCCGCGGCCGGCGCCACCCGCTACGCCGAGGTCGCCGTCGCCGAACGCCAGTCCTGGACCATGGCGGGCATCTGCCAGGCCGGAGACGTCCTCGGCCTCGTCGACGGTGACGTGGCCGTGATCGGCTCGGACGTCGCCGCCACCGCGGCGAGCGTCCTGGACCGCATGCTCGCGGCCGGAGGAGAGCTCGTCACCCTCGTCCTCGGCGACGAGGCGCCCGAAGGCGTCGCCGAGCACCTGGAGGCACGGGTGCGGGAGGCGTACCTGGCCGTCGACACGGTGGTGTACCGGGGTGGACGGCAGGGGGCGCTGCTCCTCATCGGCGTCGAGTGAGTCCTTCTCGGCTCCGGGTCTGAGTGAGCCCGCCTACTCCACCGCCTGCTCCACCGCCTGCTCCGCCACCACCTGCAGCAGCTGCTCGGCCTCCGCGCGCCGCGCCCCCGCCGTCCCGTCCGCGTCGTCCGAGTCGGCCGCAGCCCCGTACGCCGCCAGGACCGCACGCGCGCGTGCCTCCGCCTGTGCCGGGTGGCCCAGGTCGGCCTCCAGCCAGCCCGCGGCGAGTTCGGCGCCGGTGCGGCTGCCGAGCGCCCCGTCCCCGAGGGAGGCGAAGACGTCTATGGCCTCCGCCAGCCGTGCCAGACCCTCCTGGAACGCGTCCTGGATCGAGCCGTCCTCGGCGTCCTCGGCGACGGAACGGGCAAGCAGGTCGCCGAACTGGCGGTGGGTGTGCCCCAGTTCGTCGGTGAGCCGCTGCCGGGCCTCCTCGTCGTCCGCCGCGTCCCGCGCGGCCACGCACGCGTGGACGGCGGCCGTCATCAACTCCCGTGCCCCGTCCAACCCGTCCTCCGTGCGCAGCGCCAGCCACGCGCGGGCGCGCAGGGAGCGGACCAGGCCGTGGACGTTGCCGAGCGCATGCCACAGGTGACCCGCGCGCGCGTACGCCTGGTCCGCCTCGGCGTGCAGCCCCGCCTGACCCAGTGACTCGGCGGCCAGGTGCGCGAGGGTCGCGTGGTCGTGCTGCTCCGGCCAGTGCCGGGCGATTTCGGCGGCCTGGAGCCGGCGCTCCGCGGACCCGCGGTGCTCGCCGAGCTCGCTCAGGCAGTCGCCGAGCCACCACTGCGTCTGGACGACCGCGCCGTCGCCGTGCGTCTCGGCGCTCAGGTCGGCCAAAGCCGACTCCAGCACCTCCGCGGCCTCGGCGAACCGTCCCAGGCGCAGCAGGAGCCCGCCGAGCTGCTGCCGCGCCCACGCGCCGAGCGTCGGCCCCTCGCCCGCCTCGTCGGCCCAGTGCGCCGCCTCCAGGGCGTGCTCCGCCGCCTCGTCCGCCCGGCCCAGGCCACCCACGACCTCGGCGAGCTGGAGATGCAGCTGTGCCCGTCCGATCGCCTCCAGGTGCGGCCCGCCGTGCTCCAGGGCCGCCCGCAGCGCCCGCTCCGCCTGCACCGTGTCACCGAGGTGGTGCGCGAGACCGGCCAGCCGGGCCTCGTACTCCACCGCGAACCACGGCAGCCCCGCCTCGACGAACACCGACGCAGCCCGCGCGAACAGCTCCGCGCCCGTCTCCGCGTCCCCCTCGTGCGCCGCGACCTCCGCGAGCATCGCCTGAGCCTCCGCGACCCGCGAGGCGAGCCGCACGTCGTCCCCGGCCCGCCCGTCGACCAGCGCCAGCACCTCACGCGCGGCCCCGCGCGCCTCGGCCAGGACGCTCCCCGCCACCGGGCCCTCGGCCTCGTGCACCCGCCGCATCACGATCCGCGCCCGCGCCATCAGCACCGACGCCGTCTGCCGTACGCCCGTGCCCTCGTCGGCGTAGAGCGCGAGCACCTGGTTGTACGGCTCGACGATTGCCGCGAGCGCCCCGTCGACATCGCCGGCCAGGGCGCGGACGTACGCCGCCCGCGCGTGTGCCGCCAGGGCCTCCCCGGGGTCGCCCGCCTCCGCGTACAGCTCGGCGGCGCGCTCGAACAGCTCGGTGCCCTCGGGGCCGAGGTTTATCGCCTGGTGATCGGCGATCTCCGCGCGGTCGCGCGCCTGAAGCTCCACGCCCTGCGCGGCCCGCGCGACCGCCGCCCACGCCTCGACGGCGTTCGGCTGCAGGGTGTCCGACCGGCGCCGCGCCTCCGCGATCAGGGCGGGCAGGTCCGGTTCGGCGGCCTCCTCCGGCAGCGGGGGAGGCGGCACGACCGCCACCGGGCCGGCAGGCCGCACCGCGCGCACGCCCAGCGGCAGCCGCTCCACCAGGGGCTCCTGCGCCATACGCGCGCGTGCCCGCTCACTGACGTACGACGTGCCGTTGCGCGCGTCGAAGCGCCCGGCCAGCGCGAGGGCCTCCACGCGCGCGTGCTCGGCGAGTTCCCGCGCCGTCCAGGTGCGGCCCGCGGGACCGGACACCTGCTGCTCGCTCATCCCGAGCGCGGACAGGCGGTCCATGAGCAGGACCACCACGCTCAGGAACTCCAGCTTGCTGCGGGGATGCCCGTCGTCGGTGAAATACGCGGGCCGCTCCGCCAGCAACTCCAGACCGCGCGCCTCGTTGCCGGTCAGCGCGCAGAACTCCACATGGTCCGCGTAGGCGCCGCGCATGCTCTCCATGGGCCGCACCAGCCGGAAACCCCGCAGGTGGTTGCCGCGCGCCTCCTCCAGGCGGCCCAGCCGCAACAGGGGGACCAGGGAGGACGCGAGGACGGTGTGCGGCTCGTGCGCGCAACCGAACTCGCCCTCCAGCACCGGACCCCACACCTCCAACGCCTCCGCGCTACGGCCCCGCTCCGCCTGCCACCAGCCCTGCCCGTGCAGTTCGCACGCGTGGCAGTCGGCCATGCTGTCGCGGTCGGCCGCCAGCCAGGCCGCGAACGCCCGCTCGGCCCGCGCCACGTCCCCGACATGGGCGGCCACGCTGAACTCGGCGCTGCGCACCGCCCGCTCGGAGTGCCCGGCCAGCCGGTAGCGGTGCTCCATCTCGCCGAGCCACTTCTCGATGGACGCCAGCGGGATGTGCGGCTGGTCGAGCATGCCGGACGACATCCACTTGAAGACCCAGTGCAGCGAGTGCGTCTCGTACTCGTCGAAGTCCTCGGGCCGCTCGTCCCACAGGCGCAGCAGGCGCGCGAAGGGGACGAACATCTTGTCCTTCTCGGAGCTGTAGTTGTAGACCTTCAGCTGGTGTCCGAGCGCCTCGATCACCGCGAGCTGGACGTCCAGTCTCTCCGCCTCGACGAGCAACTGCTCCGCGCGCGCGTTGCGGGCCGGTCCCTCCGGCTGCTCCGAGTTCTCCGCCATCGCCCGGCGGAGGGAGTCGAAGTCCGTGATCTCACTCATCAGTGGCCGTCCTCACCGTGCGTGGCCCATTCCAGCAGGCCGATGAAGGCCCGGTTCAGCAGCGCCGAATCGGCGGGCCGCAGCGGGCGCTGCGCCATCAGCAGTGCCTGCCCGTACAGCGACTCGCTCGCGGTGCCGATCAGCTCCGGGTCGCGCAGTGAACTGATCCTGCGGATCAGCGGGTTGAGATGGTTGAGCACCAGACGCGCGCGCGGGGCACTGCCGCGCAGCGAGCCGAGGATGCCCGCCCACAGGTCGTCGGCCTGCGCCTCGGCCTCCGCCCGGGCCTGCTCGTGCCGGGCCGCCCGGTCGTCCAGGTGCAGCGCGGGCACGGACAGCGGATGGAAGGCCCGCAGGACGACATCGCAGCCCAGCGGGTCCAGCTTCGCCCGCGCGGCCGCCAGGAAGCCCGACAGCGCCAGCTCCACGGCCGGATCCACCGCGTCCAGGTGCGCGGTCACGGTGTCGGCGTCCAACTCGGCGACGACCGTCCCCGGCCGCACCGACGGCAACGCCTCGACCAGCTCGCTGTCGTAGGTGTAACCGCCGTTGATCACCCCGACGCCCTGCGCGGACGCAATCGGCGCGACCTGCCGGTACTCCTCGACGGTCCGTGTGAAGTGCACGACCGGGTGCCGCTGCGCGAACTCCTCCAGGGACAGCCGCCCGTCGGACGTCTCGAAGGGCAGCCACGGCAGCATCGTGCGCAGCATCTCCTTGTCGTGCCGCGCCAGGGACTTCACGCCCAGGTGGTGCACGGACAGGAAGGCCGCGAGCCGGTCCGGATCACCCGCCGCCAGGCCCGTGAGCCAGGACCGAATCCTTTCGCCCAGCGCCTCGCGCACGGCCGCCAGCGTCTCGTCCTCGTACAGCGACTCGCGCGAGGCGGTGGGCCGAAGGCTGTCCGTGTCCAGGACGCAGCGCACGAAGAACGCCCAGTCCGGCAGCAGCTGTTCGGCGCGCTCGGTCAGCAGCATGCCCTTGAGGTGCACGCGATGACCCGCCCGCTGGGCCGGGCTGACCGCCGACGGCAGCACGTACGCCACCCCGCGGATCCCGGCGAGCGGCACGTCCAGGTCGATCGAGTCCAGCGGGGTGAACCCGAACTGCTCGTGGCAGTGCCGCGCCAGGGCCACCCGCCGGCCCGCGGGCGAGGCGTACGACCGGTCCCAGGGCGCCGGGAGGGCGGTGACCGCCTCGCCGTCGACCTGGACGTCGTACGGCAGCAGCGAACCGAAATCCCGCGCCAGCGCGCGCACCCGATGCGGCGCGAGCCACTCCGCGGCCCCGGCCCGCGCCACCAGGTACACGGTGGTGCCCGGTTCGGGACGTTCCTCGTCCGGCAGCGTCCGCACGGTGTACGAGCCGTCGTCGCGCGCCGTCCACTCCACCGGAGGCGCGCCGGGCGTCCGGGCGCTGCGGCTGACGACCCGGATCCGCTCGGCGACCACGAAACACGCCAGCAGCCCGATGCCGAACTGCCCGAGGAAGTCGGAGCGGGCCTCCTGCAGCCCCTCGGCGCGCTTGGAACTACGCCCGATGGTCGCCAGCAGGCTGTGCACGTCCGACTCGGTGAGCCCGACGCCGGAGTCCTCCACCCGCAGTCCACCGCCGTCCGCGTACAGCCGCACCCGCGCCGGGGCGTCGGGATCCTCGGCACGCCGGGCGGTGATGGCGTCCACGGCGTTCTGCAGCAGTTCGCGCAGGTAGACCTTGGGACTGGAGTAGAGGTGATGGGACAGCAGGTCCACCAGACCACGCAGGTCGACCTGGAACGTATGAGGTGACTGTGATGCCTGGGATGACTGTGAGGTCTGGGAGTCCATCGTCGCAGCGCCGGTGGGGGGAGATCGCGACGGCGCGGGGTCGGGCGGTCCCGGTGAGGCGGTGACCGCGGGGAGGGATGGCCGGAGCGCGCCATCCTAGGGCCCGAACGAGCGGCCTGACCAGGGGCTTCCCGGTATGTATCCGGCAATGTCAGTGCCGTGGTGTGCAATGGATCTCGTGCCCGCACTGGAAGAACCACTGAAGAAGGTGCTCGGCCCCGCCACCGCGAAGGTGATGGCCGAGCACCTCGGCCTGCACACCGTCGGCGATCTCCTGCACCACTATCCGCGCAGATACGAGGAGCGGGGACAGCTCACCCACCTCGCCGACCTCCCCATGGACGAGCACGTCACGGTGGTCGCCCAGGTCGCCGACGCCCGCCTGCACACCTTCGCCTCGGCCAAGGCTCCCCGCGGCAAGGGCCAGCGCCTGGAAGTCACGATCACGGACGGCAGCGGCCGCCTCCAACTCGTCTTCTTCGGCAACGGTGTTCACAAGCCCCACAAGGAACTCCTGCCGGGTACCCGCGCGATGTTCGCGGGCAAGGTCTCCCTCTTCAACCGCCGCCTCCAACTCGCCCATCCGGCGTACGAGTTGCTGCGAGGCGACCCCGACGGCGCCACCGAGTCCGTCGAGACCTGGGCCGGCGCCCTCATCCCGATCTACCCCGCCACCGCCAAGCTGGAGTCCTGGAAGATCGGCAAGGCGGTCCAGACGGTCCTGCCCAGCGCCCAGGAGGCCCTCGACCCCCTCCCCGACTCCCTCCGCGAGGGCCGCGGCCTGGTCCCCCTCCCCGAGGCCCTCCTCAAGATTCACCGCCCCCACACCAAGGCCGACATCGCCGACGCCCACTCCCGCCTCAAGTGGGACGAGGCCTTCGTCCTCCAGGTGGCTCTGGCCCGCCGCCGCCACGCGGACGCCCAACTCCCGGCCGTACCGAGGAAACCGGCCCCCGACGGCCTCCTCACCGCTTTCGACGCCCGCCTCCCCTTCACCCTCACCGAGGGCCAGCAGAAGGTCTCGAAGGAGATCTTCGACGACCTGGCCACGGACCATCCGATGCACCGCCTGCTCCAGGGCGAGGTCGGAAGCGGCAAGACTCTGGTGGCCCTGCGCGCCATGCTCGCCGTCGTCGACGCCGGGGGACAGGCCGCCATGCTCGCGCCCACCGAAGTGCTCGCCCAGCAGCACCACCGCTCCGTCGTCGAGATGATGGGTGAACTGGCCGAGGGCGGGATGCTGGGCGGGGCCGAGCAGGCCACCAAGGTGGTGCTGCTCACCGGGTCGATGGGGGCGGCCGCGCGGCGGCAGGCGCTGCTCGACCTGGTCACCGGAGAGGCCGGGATCGTGATCGGCACACACGCGTTGATCGAGGACAAGGTCCAGTTCCACGATCTCGGCCTGGTCGTGGTCGACGAACAGCACCGCTTCGGCGTGGAGCAGCGTGATGCCCTGCGCGGGAAGGGCAAACAACCCCCGCATCTGCTCGTCATGACCGCCACACCCATTCCGCGCACGGTCGCCATGACCGTCTTCGGCGACCTGGAGACCTCCGTCCTCGACCAGCTCCCGGCCGGCCGCTCCCCGATCGCCAGCCATGTCGTCCCGGCCGCCGACAAGCCCCACTTCCTGGCCCGCGCCTGGGAACGGGTGCGCGAGGAGGTCGAGAACGGGCACCAGGCGTACGTCGTCTGCCCCCGTATCGGGGACGAGGAGGACGACCCGAAGAAGCAGAAGAAGTCCGCCGAGGACGAGAACGAGAAGCGGCCCCCGCTCGCCGTCCTCGACGTGGCCGATCAGCTCACCAGGGGCCCGCTCCAGGGGCTCAAGGTCGAGGTTCTGCACGGCCGGATGCACCCCGACGACAAGGACGCGGTCATGCGCCGCTTCGCCGCCGGCGAGACCCACGTCCTGGTCGCCACGACCGTCATCGAGGTCGGCGTCAACGTCCCGAACGCCACCGCGATGGTGATCATGGACGCGGATCGCTTCGGCGTCTCCCAGCTGCACCAGCTCCGCGGCCGGGTGGGCCGTGGCTCGGCGGCCGGCCTGTGCCTCCTGGTCACCGAGATGCCCGAGGCGAGCGCGGCCCGCCAGCGCCTCAACGCCGTGGCCTCCACCCTCGACGGCTTCGAACTCTCCCGCATCGACCTCGAACAACGCCGCGAGGGCGACGTCCTCGGCCAGGCCCAGTCCGGCGCCCGCTCCTCCCTCCGGGTCCTCGCCGTCATCGAGGACGAGGAGATCATCGCGGAGGCGAGGGCGGAAGCGGCGGCCCTGGTGGCGACCGACCCGGACCTGGAGCGCCTGCCGGGCCTGCGTACGGCGCTGGAGGCTTTGCTGGATGACGAAAGGGAGCAGTACTTGGAAAAGGGTTGAGTGGACCTACCCAGGGGCGCGGGGAACTGCGCGACCAGCCACACTGAACCTTAAAGCCGCCCACAATCAAGGACTGATGATGACCCGCGTGATCGCCGGCGCTGCCGGCGGACGCCGATTGGCCGTCCCGCCAGGGACCGGCACCCGCCCGACCTCCGACCGCGCCCGCGAGGGCCTCCTCTCCACCTGGCAGTCCCTCCTGGGCGGCCCCCTCGACGGAGAACGAGTCCTCGACCTGTACGCAGGCTCAGGGGCAGTCGGCCTGGAGGCCCTCTCCCGAGGCGCGAGCCACACCCTCCTGGTGGAGGCCGACGCCCGCGCTGCCCGCATCATCCGCGAGAACGTGAGAAACCTCGCCCTCCCCGGCGCCGAGGTGAGGGCGGGCAAGGCCCACCAAGTGATCCAGACGGCGCCGACAACGCCGTACGACCTCGTCTTCCTCGACCCCCCGTACGCCGTCACAGACGACGATCTTCGCGAGATTCTGCTCACACTCCGCTCGGAAGGCTGGCTCGCGCCGGAGGCGATCGTCACCGTGGAGCGCAGCACCAGAGGCGGCCCATTCCACTGGCCGGAAGGCTTCGAGGCGATCCGGTCCCGTCGCTACGGCGAGGGAACGTTTTGGTACGGTCGCGCCGCCTCTACGTGCGAAGACGCACGATGACCGGACCGGAGAGCGAGGGATCACAAGTGCGCCGCGCCGTCTGTCCCGGGTCGTTCGACCCCATCCACAACGGACACCTGGACATCATTTCCCGCGCCTCCCGCCTGTATGACGAGGTCTACGTCGCGGTGATGATCAACAAGTCCAAGAAGAGCCTCTTCGAGATCGACGAGCGGATCGACCTGATCCGCCAGGTCACCGCCGAGTACGGCAACGTCCGGGTCGAGGCCTTCCACGGTCTCCTCGTCGACTTCTGCAAGTTGCGGGACATCCCCGCCATCGTCAAGGGTCTGCGCGCGGTCAGCGACTTCGACTACGAGCTGCAGATGGCCCAGATGAACAACGGCCTCTCGGGCGTGGAGACCCTCTTCGTGCCCACCAATCCCACCTACAGCTTCATGTCGTCCTCCCTGGTCAAGGAGGTCGCGACCTGGGGCGGAGACGTCTCCCACCTGGTGCCGCCCCTGGTCCTGGAGGCGCTCACCCGGCGCCTGCGGCGGGACTGACCCGCTGACGGCCCGTCACCCGGTGTCCGGCGGCCACCTCATGGCCGTACAGTCGTCCCGTCCGTCTCCAACGCATCTGTAGAGAGTGGCGAGCACACGGTGGACGTGCAGAAGAAGCTCGACGAGATCGTCGCCGCGGTCTCAGGCGCCCGGTCCATGCCCATGTCGGCCTCGTGCGTGGTCAACCGCGCCGACCTGCTCTCGATGCTGGAAGAGGTGCGTGCGGCGCTGCCCGACTCCCTCGCCCAGGCCCAGGAGCTGATCGGCGGCCGCGAGCAGATGGTCGAGCAGGCCCGCCAGGAGGCCGAGCGGATCATCGAGACCGCCCACGCCGAGCGCGGCTCCCTGATCTCCGACACCGAGGTCGCCCGCCGCTCCCAGGCCGAGGCCGACCGCATCCTCGCCGAGGCCCGCAAGGAGGCCGAGGAGGTCCGGGCCGAGGCCGACGAGTACGTCGACTCCAAGCTCGCCAACTTCGAGGTCGTCCTCACCAAGACCCTCGGCTCCGTCGGCCGCGGCCGCGAGAAGCTCCTCGGCACCGGCCCGGGCGTCGACGAGCGGGGCTACGAGGACGAGGACGCCCCCGAGCGCAGCCACGACCCGGAGACCCTGCGCCGTACCGCCGACGAGTACGTCGACGTCAAGCTCGGTGCCTTCGAGGCGGTCCTCGCCAAGACCCTGGAGGCCGTCGGCCGCGGCCGCCAGAAGCTGCACGGACGCATCGCCACCGACGACCTCGGCGCCCTCGCCGACGACCTCACGACCGTCCAGCACTCCAGCGACGCCGACTACCTGGCCGACCTCGCCGCGCTCGCGGAGGCTGACACCACGGCCGCGGCCGAGCAGCAGGCACAGCGGCAGTACGACCAGCAGCCGGCATATTCCCCCACCTCCGGCTACGCTCCGGCCGGCGGTGCCCCCGTCCAGCAGACCGACCCCTACGGCGGCTACCAGCAGCAGGGCTACGGTCAGCAGGCGGACCCGTACGGCTACCAGCAGGCTGACCCCTACGCCGTCACCTCCGGCTACGCTCCGGCGGGAGGCGCCCCCTTCCAGGGCTACGACACCCAGCAGGCCGCGTACGACCCTCACCAGAGCGCACAGCAGCCCCAGCAGGATCAGCAGGCCCAACAAGCCCAGCAGGATTACGCCCTCGACGAGACGAGCCTCTTCGACACCGGCATGATCAGCGCGGAGCAGCTGCGGGCCTACGAACAGGGCCGCGGCCTGTGACGACGGAAGTGCCAGGCACTGGATTGGGCTGTGAGCGAAAGGTCCAGTATCCTGGCTCTTCGGTCGCGTGTGCGCTTCGCTGACTTCGTATACGCCCGCGATCGACGCTGCCCAGGAACACCGAGGGCGGCACCCCCGAGCTCGAAAGATCGAAAGCAGGAATGGCCCTGAACGCCCGCCTCGACCACCGCAACCCTCTCGTGTTCGACACACACGAGCTGGGGCGGCGTCCTGGTGCGCTGCAGCGCCTGACCCGCACGATCGACGCTCCCAAGGACTTCGGTATCCAGGGAGTCATCGGAGTGCCGGAAGGCGCCCCGGTCGAGCTCGAACTCCGGCTCGAGTCGGTCATGGAAGGGGTGCTTGTCACAGGCACCGCCCGTGCACAGGCCGAGGGGGAGTGCGTAAGGTGTCTGGAGCCGCTCGAGCTCGAACTCGAAGCGGACTTCCAGGAGATGTTCTCGTACCCTGACGCCGACGACCGTGGCCGCGTGAAGGCGGAACCGGCCGACGACGCCGAGGAAGACGAGGACAGGCTCTTTATCGAGGACGGACTGTTCGACCTCGAACCCGTGCTGCGTGACGCGGTGGTGCTCGCACTGCCGATGCAGCCGGTGTGCCAGGAAGACTGCCCAGGTCTGTGCGCCGAGTGCGGTGCGCGCCTGGCGGACGACCCGGACCACCACCATGACGCCGTCGACATCCGTTGGGCGGCACTGCAGGGACTCGCCGAAACCATGACGGACGGCGAGAAGGACGAGATGAGCGGCGGCGCGCCTCGATCAGCACGCGCCGACGAGAAGCAGGAGAAGTAGCCGTGGCTGTTCCGAAGCGGAAGATGTCGCGCAGCAACACGCGCCACCGCCGGTCGCAGTGGAAGGCTGCGGTCCCCACCCTGGTTGCGTGCGAGCGCTGCCACGAGCCCAAGCAGCAGCACATCGCGTGCCCGTCTTGCGGCACCTACAACAAGCGCCAGGTCCTCGAGGTCTGAGCGGCTGGTGAGAGGCACTGTGTCCACGCCGAAGAAAAACTCTGCGGACAACACGGCCTCGTCCCACACGCTTCTGGAAGGGCGGCTCGGGTACAAGCTCGAGTCCGCCCTTCTGGTGCGTGCGCTGACCCACCGTTCGTACGCGTACGAGAACGGCGGTCTGCCGACGAACGAGCGGCTGGAGTTCCTCGGGGACTCCGTGCTCGGCCTCGTCGTCACGGACACGCTGTACCGCACCCACCCCGATCTGCCCGAAGGCCAGCTGGCCAAGCTTCGGGCCGCGGTGGTCAACTCGCGTGCGCTGGCGGAGGTCGGCCGCGGCCTCGACCTGGGCTCCTTCATCCGGCTCGGCCGCGGTGAAGAGGGCACGGGCGGCCGGGACAAGGCATCCATCCTCGCCGACACCCTTGAAGCGGTGATCGGCGCGGTCTATCTCGACCAGGGCCTCGACGCGGCCTCCGAACTGGTGCACCGCCTGTTCGACCCGCTGATCGAGAAGTCCTCGAACCTCGGTGCCGGCCTGGACTGGAAGACCAGTCTCCAGGAGCTCACCGCGACCGAAGGGCTCGGCGTGCCCGAGTACCTGGTCACGGAGACCGGCCCCGACCACGAGAAGACCTTCACTGCTGCCGCCCGCGTCGGAGGCGTCTCGTACGGCACCGGCACCGGCCGCAGCAAGAAGGAGGCGGAGCAACAGGCCGCCGAGTCCGCGTGGCGCTCCATCCGCGCCGCCGCGGACGAGCGAGCCAAGGCGGCGAAGACGGCTCAGGCCGCCCAGCCGGCCGACGGCACCCTGGACCCCGAGTCCGCCTCCGCATCACACGCAGTCGGCACTCAGCACTCCTGAGCTGCACAGACGAACAGCGCGAACCGAGCGCCCGTCCCCACGTCGGGGGGCGGGCGCTCGGATCGTGACCGGCTGACGGTCGCCGTGGCAGGCGCGTTACGCTGCGGTTGCCCGCACACCTGTCGAAGGAGCCCCGTGCCCGAACTGCCCGAGGTCGAGGTCGTCCGGCGTGGTCTGGAGCGGTGGGTCGCGCACCGGGTCGTCGCCGACGCCGAGGTCCTGCACCCGCGCGCGGTACGTCGGCACATCGCCGGCGCCGACGACTTCGCGCACCGCCTCAAGGCCCACCGCGTCGGCATTCCGAGCCGTCGCGGCAAGTACCTGTGGCTGCCGCTGGAGGACACGAACCAGTCGGTCCTGGCGCACCTCGGGATGAGCGGTCAGCTGCTGGTGCAGCCGCAGGGGTCACCCGACGAGAAGCACCTGCGCATCCGCGTCCGGTTCGCCGACGCCCAGGCCACCGAGCTCCGCTTCGTCGACCAACGCACCTTCGGTGGCCTGTCGTTGCACGACAACACCCCCGACGGTCTGCCCGACGTGATCGCGCACATCGCCCGAGACCCCCTCGACCCGCTCTTCGACGACGAGGAGTTCCACCAGGCACTGCGCCGCAAGCGCAGCACCATCAAACGGGCGCTGCTCGACCAGTCGTTGATCAGCGGTGTCGGCAACATCTACGCGGACGAGGCCCTTTGGCGCGCCCGCCTCCACTACGAACGCCCGACCGCCGGCTTCACCCGCCCCCGCACGGCCGAACTCCTCGGCCACGTACGGGACGTGATGACCGCGGCCCTCGCCGTCGGCGGCACGAGCTTCGACAGCCTGTACGTCAACGTCAACGGTGAGTCGGGCTACTTCGACCGGTCCCTGGACGCGTACGGCCGCGAGGGGCTGCCCTGCAAGAGGTGCGCCACGCCGATGCGCCGACGCCCCTGGATGAACCGGTCCAGTTACTTCTGCCCGAGGTGTCAGCGGGCGCCGCGCGTCTCGTCGTAGCGCAGGCGCGACCGGAGGACCTCCTCCATGTTGCCCTCGACGAAGTGGATGAGGGACAGCAGGCGCTCGGCCACCTCGTGTCCCAGCGGGGTCAGCTCATAGTCGACCCGGGGTGGGTTGGTCGGCTGGGCCTCGCGGTGCACCAGGCCGTCGCGCTCCAGCGCGTGCAGGGTCTGGGACAGCATCTTCTCGCTGACGCCGTCGACGCGGCGGCGCAGCTCGTTGAAGCGGAGGGAGCCCTCGTACAGCGCGCCGAGGGTGAGACCGCCCCAGCGCCCCGTGATGTGCTCCAGCGTGCCGCGCGAGGGGCATGCCTTGGCGAAGACGTTGAAGGGGAGGTCCTGGCCCTCCGTCTCGTCCGCGCGCTGAGTGATGTTCATGTTTGAAGCGTACTCGAAGGCAGCGCTACCCAACAGGTTGCACTAACCATAAGTTAGTGCTGGCTGCTTTCTCGGCAGGCGTTGATCAGTAGCCGAAGTCCTGCGTCCACCAAGGGCCGCCGGACCCGTAGTGCACACCGACGCCCAACGTCTTGAAGTCGCAGTTCAATATGTTGGCGCGGTGGCCGGGGCTGTTCATCCAGGCATCCATGACCGCTGCCGCGTCGGCCTGGCCCCGGGCTATGTTCTCGCCGCCGAGGCTGGTTATGCCGGCCTTCGCGGCCCGGTCCCAGGGGGAGGCCCCGTCCGGGTCGGTGTGGTCGAAGAAGCCCCGCGCGGCCATGTCGTCGCTGAAGGCCTCGGCCAGCTCGGTGAGCGAGCTGTTGGCGGCCACGGCGCTGCAGCCCACCTTCGCCCGCTCCTCGTTGACCAGCTTGAGCACCTCCGCCTCGACGGCGGCCTCCGCGGAGATCGTCCCGGGAGTGCTGCTGCGCTGCGGCGCCTTGCCTGACGGTGTGGGCCGCGGCTTCTTCGACGGCGTCGCCGTCGTCGGCTTCTCGGTCGGCTTCTCGGTCGGCGTCGCCGACGGGGTGGAGGACGAGGTCGAGGGGGAGGGCGAGGCGGACCGCTCCGCGTCGCGGCTGGTCGCCGTACCGCCGCTGCGGCTGTCCTCGGAGGTGGAGGCGGGGCCCGAGGCGCCACCCTGCTGGACGTCGGAGTTGCTGGGCGTGTCGACGGCCTGCGTCGCCTCACCGGCACTGCCGCCGCCGAGCTTGTAGCTCTCCAGACCGGGCACCACGCCCGAGGCGACCGCGACGGTGCCGAGGGCGACCGCGGCGGAGACGCCGAGCAGGCCGGCGCGGACCGGGGTGGCGGCCTTCCGCTTCCGGCGTCGGTTGCGCGCGCTGCCGCCGGAGGGCACGTAGCCGTCCGCCGGGAAGGCGGCGGTGGTGCCGGCGGAGTGGGCGTAGTCGTCGTCGGTCGCGAAGAGGTAGTCGTGGCTCTTCGTGTAGGTCTCGGCGTATTCCTCGGGGCGCAGATAGGGCGCGATGCCCATCGTGGCGTGCTCGCCCTCGTACGCGTCCTGCCGGCCGAGGCCTCCCGTGGAGGAGCCGTCGGCCTCTGTGACCCCCGTGGCGCGGCCTGTGGCGGCGCGGCCGGCGGCGTGGCGTCGGTGGCGTCCCATGTCCTGGCCTTCCTCGTCCTAGCGGTCAACCCCACCCATACGATCTTGTGGTCAGCCTGACTCACCTGATCGAGTGAGTTTCATATGAGATTCGTTGGGTGGGGACGGTACCGCATGGCGCTCGGGGCGGAAGTGTCCCGAGTGACTTTGGCCGGTTAGGTTTCACCCATGAGCGAGGATGTACGGCTGGTCGCCTGGGTGAGGGGACGCGTCCAAGGTGTGGGTTTCCGCTGGTTCACACGGGCCAAGGCGCTCGAGATCGGCGGGCTGAGTGGTTTTGCTCTCAATTTGGCCGACGGTCGGGTGCAAGTGGTGGCCGAGGGGGCACACGAGGGGTGTGAGGGGCTCCTGCAGTGGCTCCAGAGTGACGACACGCCCGGGCGCGTGGACGGAGTCACCGAGATCTGGGACACACCGCGCGGGGGCTACGACGGCTTCGCCATCCGCTGACCCGTGCCGTGAACCGGCCTCGGCGGAAGCGGAGGGGCATGCCACGGGCACATGCCCCAAGCGGAAAGGAGCAGGTGGTTGCCAAGAAACGCTTGCGATGGCAGGCTCCGCACGCAAGGATGATCGCCACGCCCCGAGGGGCCCGCAGGAGTCGCCGCGTCGCCGTTCAAGGCCGCGTGCCCCCGGGATGCCCGCCAATACGGGGCGTGATCGTGTTGACCGTCAAACTTTTTGGTGAGACGCTGAAAGCACCCCGCGCACCTTAGCTGTTTGGCATGGATGAACGGCAGCAAGAACTCAAGAGTGTCAAGCACCGCGGGTGCGAATCCCTCACGACCCACACCGCTTCGGTCGGTCACTCAGTGTGGAGGACCATCCATCATGGCAAAGGCGCTTCTCGGTTACGTCGGCGGCTCCGACCCTCGACTCCTCGCCGAGATGCGACGGCTCCAGCAGCGTGTACAAGACCTGGAATCCGAGCTCGTACGGATCCAGGCGGAAAACGACGCGCTGACGGCTGCCGCTTCTCACGACAGGATCATGGAGAGCATCGACGCACACCAGGCGGAGCCTGTGCTCACCTGATCGCTGCATCGCTCCACAACAGCACACGCAGTGGTTGGGCTGCCCGTATCAACCGCTAAGTTGTCAGAGTTTGCAAGGGACGCTTCGGCGTCCCTTCTTTCTTTCCCCCGTCGCCCCCGGTGTGCCGCTTTTGTGTCCTTCGGGTGCTTTCCCCGCGCATCCTTTCACTGTCTTTAACGTTTGGTGTGCCCTGCGCGTTCATGGGCGAAACCGCGCGTTCATGGAGTGAGACAACACCGGGGGGTAAAGTCCGGCGGCGTGCACCTCAAGGCCCTGACCCTCCGCGGCTTCAAGTCGTTCGCCTCGGCGACCACGCTCCGGTTCGAGCCGGGCATCACATGTGTCGTCGGTCCGAACGGCTCGGGCAAGTCCAATGTGGTGGACGCGCTCAGCTGGGTCATGGGCGAGCAGGGTGCCAAGTCGCTGCGCGGCGGCAAGATGGAGGACGTCATCTTCGCCGGCACCACCGGCCGTCCGCCGCTGGGCCGCGCCGAGGTCTCCCTGACCATCGACAACTCCGACGGGGCCCTGCCCATCGAGTACGCCGAGGTCACCATCACGCGGATCATGTTCCGCAACGGCGGCAGCGAGTACCAGATCAACGGCGACACCTGCCGTCTCCTCGACATCCAGGAACTGCTGTCCGACTCCGGCATCGGCCGCGAGATGCATGTCATCGTCGGACAGGGCCAGCTCGACTCCGTCCTGCACGCCGACCCCATGGGCCGTCGCGCCTTCATCGAGGAGGCGGCGGGCGTCCTCAAGCACCGCAAGCGCAAGGAGAAGGCGCTGCGGAAGCTGGACGCGATGCAGGCCAACCTCGCGCGCGTGCAGGACCTGACGGACGAGCTCCGCCGCCAGCTCAAACCACTCGGCCGCCAGGCCGCGGTCGCCCGCCGCGCCGCCGTCATCCAGGCCGACCTGCGCGACGCGCGCCTGCGCCTGCTCGCCGACGATCTCGTACGGCTGCGGGAGGCGCTGCAGACCGAGGTCGCCGACGAGGCCGCGCTCAAGCAACGCAAGGAGGCGGCCGAGGAGGAACTGCGCAAGGCGCTCCAGCGCGAGGCCCTCCTGGAGGACGAGGTGCGGCAGCTCACCCCGCGCCTCCAGCGCGCCCAGCAGACCTGGTACGAGCTGTCCCAGCTCGCCGAGCGGGTGCGCGGCACGATCTCGCTGGCCGACGCGCGCGTGAAGAGCGCCACCTCCGTGCCGCCCGAGGAGCGGCGCGGCCGTGACCCCGAGGACATGGAGCGCGAGGCCGCCCGCATCCGGGAGCAGGAGGCGGAACTTGAGGCGGCTTTGGAGGCGGCCGAGCGGGCCCTGGAGGACACGGTCGCCCACCGCGCCGACCTGGAACGCGAACTGGCCCTCGAGGAACGCCGCCTGAAGGACGTCGCCCGCGCCATCGCCGATCGCCGTGAAGGCCTGGCCCGGCTCAACGGCCAGGTCAACGCGGCCCGCTCCCGCGCCGCGTCCGCCCAGGCCGAGATCGACCGCCTCGCCGCCGCCCGCGACGAGGCACAGGAACGCGCCGTCCGGGCACAGGAGGAGTACGAGGCCCTGAAGGCGGAGGTCGACGGCCTCGACGCCGGTGACGCGGAACTCGCCGAACAGCACGAGGTGGCCAAGCGGCACCTGGCAGAGGCGGAGACCGCCCTGACCGCCGCCCGCGAGGCGGCCACCGCGACGGAACGCAAACGCGCCGCGACCCAGGCCCGCCACGAGACCCTGGCGTTGGGCCTGCGACGCAAGGACGGGACGGGCGCGCTCCTCGAGGCGAAGGATCGTCTGAGCGGTCTGCTCGGCCCGGCGGCGGAGCTGCTGACGGTGGCATCCGGGTTCGAGATCCCGCTGGCGGCCGCCTTCGGCGCGGCGGCCGACGCGATCGCGGTGACATCCCCGTCCGCAGCGGCCGACGCGATCCGCCTGCTGCGCAAGCAGGACGCGGGGCGTGCGGCACTGCTGCTGGCGGGGGATACAGCGCCCCTCAGTGGCGCGGGGAACGGCGCGACCAGCCACGACGAAGCCGCAGACGACCGACGGCCTCGCACGGCGCCCCCTCCGACGTCATCCCCGGCGGAGCGCCACGCCGCCGACCTCGTCCGCGGCCCCGCCGACCTCCTGCCCGCCGTTCGACGCCTCCTGCGGGACATCGTCGTCGTCGGCACCCTCGAGGACGCCGTGGATCTGGTCCACGCCCGCCCCGACCTCACGGCCGTCACAGCCGAAGGCGACCTGCTGGGGGCGCACTTCGCGCACGGCGGGTCCGGCGCGCCCAGCCTGCTCGAGGTGCAGGCGTCCGTGGACGAGGCCGCCGCCGAGCTGGAGGAGCTGGCGGTGCGGTGCGAGGAGTTGACGCAGGCACAGCACGCGGCCGGTGAGCGGCGCAAGGAGTGTGCCGTGCTCGTGGAGGAGCTGGGGGAGCGGCGCCGGGCCGCCGACCGGGAGAAGTCGGCGGTCGCCCAGCAGCTCGGGCGGCTGTCCGGGCAGGCGCGCGGTGCCGCAGGTGAGGCGGAGCGGTCGGCGTCGGCGGCCGCGCGGGCGCAGGAGGCGCTGGACAAGGCACTCCAGGAGGTCGAGGAGCTGGCGGAACGGCTCGCCGTCGCCGAGGAGATGCCGGTCGAGGAGGAGCCCGACACCTCGGTACGGGACCGGCTCGCCGCCGACGGGGCCAACGCGCGCCAGACCGAGATGGAGGCGCGCCTCCAGGTCCGTACTCACGAGGAACGGGTCAAGGGACTTGCCGGGCGGGCCGACTCGCTGGACCGGGGCGCCCGCGCGGAACGCGAGGCACGCGCGCGTGCCGAGCAGCGGCGGGCACGCCTCCGGCACGAGGCGGCCGTCGCCGAGGCCGTGGCCTCCGGTGCCCGGCAACTGCTCGCACACGTCGAGGTGTCGGTCGGGCGAGCCGAGGAGGAGCGGGCCGCGGCCGAGGCCGCGAAGGCCCGGCGGGAGCAGGAACTCACCGCCGCCCGAGGAGCCGGACGCGATCTCAAGGCGGAGCTCGACAAGTTGACGGATTCAGTCCACCGGGGCGAGGTACTCGGCGCCGAGAAACGGCTGCGGATCGAGCAGCTGGAGACGAAGGCGTTGGAGGAACTCGGTGTGGAACCGGCGGGACTCGTGTCGGAGTACGGCCCGCACCACCTGGTGCCGCCCTCGCCCCCCGCCGAGGGGGAGCAGCTGCCGGAGGACCCGGGGCACCCGCGCAACCAGCCCAGGCCGTTCGTGCGGGCCGAGCAGGAGAAGCGGCTGAAGGCCGCCGAACGGGCGTACCAGCAGCTGGGCAAGGTGAACCCGCTGGCACTGGAGGAGTTCGCGGCGCTGGAGGAGCGCCACCAGTTCCTCAGCGAGCAGCTGGAGGACCTGAAGAAGACGCGTGCCGACCTGCTCCAGGTCGTCAAGGAGGTGGACGAGCGCGTCGAACAGGTCTTCACCGAGGCCTACCGGGACACCGCCCGGGAGTTCGAAGGCGTCTTCAGCCGGCTGTTCCCGGGTGGTGACGGGCGTCTCATCCTGACCGACCCCGACAACATGCTCACCACGGGCGTGGACGTCGAGGCACGGCCGCCGGGCAAGAAGGTCAAGCGGCTCAGCCTGCTCTCGGGCGGCGAGCGGTCACTGACCGCGGTCGCCCTGCTGGTGTCGATCTTCAAGGCGCGCCCCAGCCCGTTCTACGTCATGGACGAGGTGGAGGCCGCCCTCGACGACACCAACCTCCAGCGGCTGATCCGCATCATGCAGGAGCTCCAGGAAGCGTCCCAGCTCATCGTCATCACGCACCAGAAGCGGACGATGGAGGTCGCTGACGCCCTCTACGGCGTGTCGATGCAGGGCGACGGCGTGTCGAAGGTCATCAGCCAGCGTCTGCACTGACTGGCCCTCAACTCTTCAAGGCTTGAACACATTCCCTTCACGTGCGGCTTCACGCCCCCCCGATTACGGCCTCGTATCTCACATTCAGGCCCTCTTGACTTCGAAACTTGAAGGCATAGTCTCTGCAGCGTTACTTTTACCTTCAGGTACCACCTACCAGAAGGGTCGCCCCCACCCGGCAGCGTTGCCGGTGGCCCGAGGAGTACACACGTGACCAGCACAGCGCAGGCACCCAAGTCAGGAGCCAGGACGGCTCATCCCGATCATCTCGGGCACGTCATCTTCATCGCGGCGGCGGCCGCGATGGGCGGCTTCCTCTTCGGCTACGACAGCTCCGTGATCAACGGCGCGGTCGAGGCGATCCGTGACCGGTACGACGTCGGCTCCGCGGCACTGGCCCAGGTCATCGCCATCGCCCTGATCGGCTGCGCCATCGGCGCCGCGACCGCCGGCCGCATAGCCGACCGCATCGGTCGCATCCGGTGCATGCAGATCGCCGCCGTACTGTTCACCGTCAGCGCCGTCGGCTCGGCGCTGCCCTTCGCGCTGTGGGACCTCGCCTTCTGGCGCGTCGTCGGTGGCTTCGCCATCGGCATGGCCTCGGTCATCGGCCCGGCCTACATCGCCGAGGTCGCCCCGCCCGCCTACCGCGGCCGTCTCGGCTCCTTCCAGCAGGCCGCGATCGTCGTCGGCATCGCCATCTCGCAGCTGGTCAACTGGGGTCTGCTGAACGCCGCCGGCGGCGACCAGCGCGGCAGGCTCATGGGCCTGGAGGCCTGGCAGGTCATGCTCGGCGTCATGGTCGTCCCGGCCGTCCTCTACGGCCTGCTCTCCTTCGCCATCCCCGAGTCCCCCCGCTTCCTGATCTCCGTCGGCAAGCGCGAGCGCGCCCGCGAGATCCTCGAAGAGGTCGAGGGCAATCAGGTCGACCTGGACGCCCGGGTCGCCGAGATCGAACTCGCCATGAAGAGCGAGCACAAGTCCACCTTCAAGGACCTGCTCGGCGGCGGCTTCTTCTTCAAGCCGATCGTCTGGGTCGGCATCGGCCTGTCCGTCTTCCAGCAGTTCGTCGGCATCAACGTGGCGTTCTACTACTCCTCGACGCTGTGGCAGTCGGTCGGCGTCGACCCGACGGACTCGTTCTTCTACTCCTTCACGACGTCGATCATCAACATCGTCGGCACCGTGATCGCGATGATCTTCGTCGACCGCGTCGGCCGCCGTCCGCTCGCCATCATCGGCTCGGTCGGCATGGTCGTAGGCCTGGCACTGGAGGCCTGGGCGTTCTCGTACGACCTGGTCGGCGGCAAGCTGCCCAGCGCGCAGGGCTGGACCGCCCTGATCGCCGCGCATGTCTTCGTCCTCTTCTTCGCCCTGTCCTGGGGTGTGGTCGTCTGGGTCATGCTCGGCGAGATGTTCCCGAACCGGATCCGCGCCGCAGCCCTGGGCGTGGCCGCCGCCGCGCAGTGGATCGCCAACTGGGCCATCACCGCGAGCTTCCCGTCGCTGGCCGACTGGAACCTGTCCGCGACCTACGTGATCTACACCGTGTTCGCCGCGCTCTCCGTCCCGTTCGTCCTGAAGTTCGTCAAGGAGACCAAGGGCAAGGCGCTGGAGGAGATGGGCTGACCCTCAGTCCGCCCCCTGAGTTCGGGGAGAAGGGCCAAGTCCCCGCTGCCCCTCTCCCCGTGTCCGTCAGACGTACTGCCCCGGCTCACCCCCCGAGCCGGGGCAGTACGTCTTCGCAGAACAGGCGCAGGCTGCGCCACCCCTCCTCCAGCGGCATCCCGCCGACCAGCGGATGCAGGACGAGACTGTCCAGGCCCAGCGCCACGCACGCGTCCGGCGTCAGCACCCGGTACACGCCCTCGGCGCGCAGCTCCGCCACGCTCGTGGCCGCCGACTTCACGGCCGAGCGGACCGTGCCGGACTGCCAGGAGGCGTAGGTCCGCGCCTCATGGAGGAAGTGCTCGCCGTACCGCGCCCACGTCCGCTCCGGATCCTCGGCCAGATGCAGCAGCGGGGTCTCGGCACTCGGCATCATCGTCCAGCCCTCGGTGCCGTACTCCACGAGCCGCTCCTTGTAGTACGCCTCCAGTTCCGGCAGGTGCGCGCTGGGGAAGAAGGGCAGGCCGAGCCGCGCGGCCCGGCGGGCGGCGGCCCGGGAGGAGCCGCCGACCAGCAGCAGGGGGTGCGGGTCCGAGCAGGGGCGCGGGGTGACCCGTACGGTACGGCCCCGGTAGGTGAACTCCTCGCCGGTCCACGCCTTCAGCACCGTCTCCAGCAGCTCGTCCTGGAGCCGCCCGCGCTGCTCGAAGTCCACGCCGAAGTGGTCGTACTCCTCGCGCCGGTAGCCGATGCCGGCGACCGTGACGAGCCGGCCGCCGCTCAGCAGGTCGAGCACGGCCATGTCCTCCGCCAGCCGCAGCGGGTCGTGCAACGGGCCGATGACCGCAGAGACGGTGACCGCCAGGCGCCGGGTCGCGCCGAGCACCGCGCCCGCGAAGACGAACGGCGAGGGCAGCCAGTTGTTGGCGGCCCCGTGGTGCTCCTCGGTCTGCACGGTGGCGACCCCGTGCTCGTCGGCGTACGCCGCCATCTCCAGGGCCGCGCGGTAGCGGGCGCTCAGCGAGGCGGGCGTGGCGCCGGGCTCGACGAGATTGAAACGGACGACCGTGACGGGCATGGCGGGCCCCCTTCGTGTGTGGAGGGGGACGGTAGCTGACGGGCCGTCAGGTAGCCAGAGGTGTCATCCTGGAGTCTTGTGAGGGTGCGTCGCGGCCCACGGCATGGACCGTGACACACCCTGGGTCCGCTTTTGCGGCCCGACCCGCCGCCGATGCTGATACTGGACGGGTTGTGACTCCGCCCCTGAGGGGCTTCCCGGCCGACTTGAAGCCGAGCGGGCGGGCCAGCCCGGCCCGGCGGGGCCTGAGGCCCGCGTGGACAACGAAGGTCCGAGCGGGAGGTCACGCCATACTGGAGCCGTTATGGACATCGTCATCCTTGCTGTAATCATCGCCGTGGTCGTGCTCGGCGCCATCGGCGGGCTCATCATCGGCAGTCGGCGCAAGAAGCCGCTGCCCCCGCCGCCGCCCGCCGCACCCGACATCACCGCGCCTCCCGCCGAACCGCACGTCGGCGACGAAGCCGAGACACCGCGCGACGAACCGCGCCGCACGATAGAGGAGGTGGATCTTCCGGACGGCGGCTCGACCGGCGTCGCCGTCGAGGAGCCACCCGTCGTCGAGGCTCCCGAGATCGAGATCCCGGAGCCCACCGAGGGGCGCCTGGTACGCCTGCGCGCCCGCCTTTCCCGCTCCCAGAACGCCCTCGGCAAGGGGCTGCTCACGCTGCTCTCGCGCGAGCACCTCGACGAGGACACCTGGGAGGAGATCGAGGACACCCTCCTCACCGCCGACGTCGGCGTCCAGCCCACCCAGGAGCTGGTCGAGGGGCTGCGCGCGCGGGTGAAGGTGCTGGGCACCCGCACCCCGGAGGAGCTGCGCGGCCTGCTGCGCGAGGAGCTGCTCAAGCTGGTCGGCACCGATTTCGACCGCACGGTGAAGACCGAGCCCGCGGACCGCAAGCCGGGCATCGTGATGGTCGTCGGCGTCAACGGCACCGGCAAGACCACCACCACCGGCAAGCTCGCGCGCGTGCTCGTGGCGGACGGCCGTACCGTCGTCCTCGGTGCCGCCGACACCTTCCGTGCCGCCGCCGCCGACCAGCTGCAGACCTGGGGTGAGCGTGTCGGCGCCCACACCGTGCGCGGGCCGGAGGCCGGCGACCCCGCCTCCGTCGCCTTCGACGCGGTCAAGGAGGGCAAGGAGATGGGGGTCGACGTCGTCCTCATCGACACCGCGGGCCGCCTGCACACCAAGACCGGGCTCATGGACGAGCTCGGCAAGGTCAAGCGTGTCGTCGAGAAGCACGCCCCGCTCGACGAGGTGCTGCTCGTCCTCGACGCCACCACCGGGCAGAACGGTCTCGTCCAGGCCCGGGTGTTCGCCGAGGTCGTCGACATCACCGGCATCGTGCTGACCAAGCTGGACGGTACGGCCAAGGGCGGCATCGTCGTCGCGGTCCAGCGCGAGCTGGGCGTGCCGGTCAAGCTGGTCGGACTCGGTGAGGGCGCGGACGACCTGGCGCCCTTCGAGCCGGAGGCGTTCGTGGACGCGCTGATCGGTGAGTGAAGCCCGTCCCCGCAAGGAAGCGCCCGTTCCCGAGAAGCAGTGGGGGGACGGGCGCTTCGCTGTGTGCGCCTGAGCGGTGTAGCCGGACAGCCCTACGCGCGCGAGCGGTGGGCCACGTACGCCAGTGTGCCCAGCAGCAGTCGGGCCGCCGGTGGTTTCATGGCCGTGTCCAGCTCGGGTGGGCGCAGCCAGCGGACCGGGCCGTGGCCGCCGCGGTCGGAGGGGGGCACCGTGATGTGCGTACCGGGGCCGAGACCGCGCAGGTCCAGAGAGGACGGGTCGTCCCAGCCCATGCGGTAGAGAAGTGCGGTCAGGTCCGCGGCCGCGCCGGGGGCGACGAAGAAGTGGGCGCGGCCCTCGGGGGTCACGGTCACCGGGCCCAGGGGGAGGCCCATGCGCTCCAGCCGGACCAGTGCCCGGCGGCCGGCGGCTTCGGCCACCTCGATCACGTCGAACGCGCGCCCGACCGGCAGCATCACCGCCGCCCCCGGGACCTCGCCCCACGCCTCGGTCACCTCGTCCAGCGTCGCCCCCGCGGGGATCTCCGGAGCGAAGTCGAGCGGATGAGCGCCCGGCGCCCGGCAGCCGGAGCGACCGCAGGAGCACGCGCCCGCGGCGGCCCGCGCGCCCGGTACGACGTCCCAGCCCCACAGGCCGGTGAACTCGGCCACGGCCGTGCACTCGGACGAGCGGCCGCGGCGGCGTGAAGTGGACCGGAAGTCGCGCATCCCCCGGCTGCTGCCGATCGTGAAGCCCATGCCCCCTCCAACGGGTCCGACGCACCGATGGTTACGAGAAGCGCCCGTAGTGTTACTTTGCGTTATCAACTTCCGCGTTCGGCGGTCGTGGAACCGGCGCTTGGAAGCGCGCAGGGTGGTGCGGCCGTCAACACGCGCCCCCGTGTGCATCGTTCCGCTCGCTCTCAACTGTCGTCAGTCAAGTCAATCGCGAGTGGACGACCGTTAGTTCATTCGAAGGGGTGGCGAATGGTGGCGTTTCCCTGTTCGCCATGGCTGGATGCGTGATCGTGGGATTACTTTGAGTGTGCGAGCCCTGGGGCACATGCACAGGTGAGTATGCCGGAGGCAAAGGCGACTCCCGTTCGAAGGGTGGCAACCGTCGTACGGGAGGCGGCGATTGGCGGCATTCTGATAGGGCTTGGCGCACTCGGCGACAAGTGGTCTCAGGGATGGGGGCGTTCCAGTGGGCGGCAACGGCGGAGGTGGGATGAACGCTGACAAGCGCCCCAACGAGCTGCTCGGGTCGTGGTTCGTGCGCAGCGGCTGGTCCAAGGGCGAGCTCGCGCGCCAGGTCAACCGCCGGGCCCGCCAGTTGGGGGCCAACCACATCTCCACGGACACCTCGCGCGTGCGCCGCTGGCTCGATGGCGAGAACCCCCGCGAGCCCATTCCCAGGATCCTGTCCGAGCTGTTCTCCGAGCGGTTCGGCTGCGTCGTCTCCGTCGAGGACCTCGGTCTGCGCGCAGTCCGCCAGTCACCGTCCGTGTCCGGCGTGGACCTGCCCTGGACGGGCCCGCAGACTGTGGCCCTGCTCGGCGAGTTCTCACGCAGCGACCTGATGCTGGCGCGGCGCGGCTTCCTCGGGAGCTCGCTGGCCCTGTCCGCGGGCCCGTCCCTCATCGAGCCCATGCAGCGCTGGCTCGTCCCCACGCCGCCCGCCCCGCGCACGGAAGCCGAGTCGATCCCCAGCAGCCGGGCGCGCGGCCGGCTCTCCAAGCCCGAACTGGAGCTGCTGGAGTCCACCACCGCGATGTTCCGGCAGTGGGACGCCCAGTGCGGCGGCGGCCTGCGCCGCAAGGCCGTCGTCGGGCAGCTGCACGAGGTCACCGACCTCCTCCAGGAGCCCCAGCCCGAGGCCACCACCAAGAAGCTGTTCAAGGTCGCCGCCGAGCTCGCCGAACTGGCCGGCTGGATGAGTTACGACGTGGGGCTGCAGCCCACCGCGCAGAAGTACTTCGTCCTGGCCCTGCACGCCGCCAAGGAAGCCGGCGACAAGCCGCTCGGCTCCTACGTCCTGTCCAGCATGAGCCGCCAGATGATCCACCTCGGCCGGCCCGAGGACGCCCTGGAACTGATCCACCTCGCACAGTACGGAAGCCGTGACTGCGCGAGCCCGCGCACCCAGTCGATGCTGTATGCGATGGAGGCCCGCGCCTACGCCAACATGGGGCAGCCCGGACGGTGCAAGCGGGCCGTGCGGATGGCGGAGGACTCCTTCGCCGACACCGACGACTGGGACGAGCCGGACCCTGACTGGATCCGCTTCTTCTCCGAGGCCGAGCTGCACGGCGAGAACAGCCACTCCTTCCGCGACCTCGCCTATGTCGCCGGCCGCAGCCCCACCTACGCCTCCCTTGCCGAGCCCCTCATGCGGCGGGCCGTCGAGCTGTTCGCCGAGGACTCCGAGCACCAGCGGTCGTACGCACTGAACCTGATCGGGATGGCCACGGTCCACCTGCTCCAGCGCGAGCCCGAGCAGAGCACCGGACCGGCCGTGCTGGCCATGCAGATCGCCAAGAAGGTGCGCTCCGAGCGCGTCAACACCCGTATCCGAAAGACCGTGGACACCGCTGTACGCGACTTCGGGGACCTCACCGAGGTCGTGGACCTCACCGAGCGGCTCGCGACCGAGCTTCCCGAGGCGGCCGAAGCAGCCGTCTGAACCCCTGAACCCCGGCCGCGGCCGGCCCTCCCGAACTGCCCGACTCGGCTCCCCCATGCCAGGTCGTCGGAGGCCGACCGCGGCCGGTTTTCGATCCTTCGAAAGAAGGTTGCGCCACGATAACGATCCACGCGGCGCCCATCCGGCAGTTCATCGACGCGTAACACACACGGCGCCTTCGTCACGGCGGCGAAACAACGAGGGGCTTCCACCGAAACCGCGCTGCGCCAATCTCATGGCGCATAACCGGCCCACCCCTCAATCCGCTCAGGCTTCGCCCGCACGGGGCCGTACCAACGACGAGGAGACGCCGATGGCACCAGCCATCACGCTCGCCGCAGAAGCACCCAAGCTGTCTGCCGCCAACACGGGCTTCATGCTCATCTGTTCCGCCCTGGTGCTGATCATGACTCCGGGTCTGGCCTTCTTCTACGGAGGCATGGTCCGGGTCAAAAGCACGCTGAACATGCTGATGATGAGCTTCATCAGCATCGGGATCGTCACCATCCTCTGGGTGCTGTACGGCTTCTCCATGGCCTTCGGTACGGACTCCGGCAGCGTCATCGGCTGGAACTCCGACTGGCTCGGCCTCAGCAACATCGGCCTGACCCAGCTGTGGGACGGCTACACCATCCCGATCTTCGTCTTCATGATCTTCCAGATGATGTTCGCCATCATCACTCCCGCCCTGATAAGCGGCGCTCTCGCGGACCGCGTGAAGTTCACCGCGTGGGCCCTGTTCGTCGCCCTGTGGGCCACGGTCGTCTACTTCCCGGTGGCGCACTGGGTCTGGGGGGCCGGCGGCTGGGCCTTCGAGCTGGGCGTGATCGACTTCGCCGGTGGTACGGCGGTCCACATCAACGCCGGTGCCGCGGCCCTCGGCGTGATCCTGGTCATCGGCAAGCGCGTCGGCTTCAAGAAGGACCCGATGCGCCCGCACAGCCTCCCGCTGGTCATGCTCGGCGCCGGTCTGCTGTGGTTCGGCTGGTTCGGCTTCAACGCAGGCTCGTGGCTCGGCAACGACGACGGCGTCGGCGCGCTGATGTTCGTCAACACGCAGGTCGCCACCGCCGCCGCCATGCTGGCCTGGCTCATCTACGAGAAGATCCGCCACGGCGCGTTCACCACGCTGGGCGCCGCCTCCGGCGCGGTCGCCGGTCTGGTCGCCATCACCCCGTCCGGCGGCGCGGTCTCCCCGCTCGGCGCGATCGCCGTCGGCGCCATCGCCGGTGTCCTGTGCGCCATGGCCGTCGGCCTGAAGTACAAGTTCGGCTACGACGACTCCCTCGACGTCGTCGGCGTCCACCTCGTCGGCGGTGTCATCGGCTCCCTGCTGATCGGCCTCTTCGCCAGCGGCCACGGCCAGTCCACGGTCGAGGGCCTCTTCTACGGCGGCGGCCTGACCCAGTTCTGGAAGCAGTGCGCCGGTGTCTTCGCGGTCCTCGCCTACTCGCTCGTGGCCTCCGCGATCCTCGCCTTCCTCCTCGACAAGACGATCGGCATGCGTGTCACGGAGGACGAGGAAGTGACCGGCATCGACCAGGCCGAGCACGCCGAGACCGCATACGACTTCAGCGGTGCCGGCGGCGGCGCCGCCCGTACCAGTGCCGTCGCGCCCCCGGTCGCCGACGCCGCGAGCAAGAAGGTGGACGCATGAAGCTCATCACCGCCGTCGTGAAGCCCCACCGGCTCGACGAGATCAAGGAGGCCCTCCAGGCCTTCGGGGTACACGGTCTGACGGTCACCGAGGCGAGCGGCTACGGTCGTCAGAGGGGCCACACCGAGGTCTACCGTGGTGCCGAGTACACGGTCGACCTGGTCCCCAAGATCCGCATCGAGGTCCTGGCCGAGGACGACGACGCCGAGCAGCTGATCGAGGTCATCGTCAAGGCCGCCCGCACCGGCAAGATCGGTGACGGCAAGGTCTGGTCCCTGCCGGTCGAGACGGCCGTCCGGGTCCGCACCGGCGAGCGCGGTCCGGACGCGCTGTAAAAGAAGAACCACCTGAATACAGGCAGGAGTCGCTGGGTGTCGAGCACGGAGATGCGCACGGAAGCAGAGGACTCGGGACCCAGCGGCTACGCGGCGGCCCGGCTGCGCCTCCTCCAGGAGGGGGCGCGGTCCGGGCCGCCGCGCCGTGCTGCCCTCGCCGAACTGACCGACGAATGGCTCTTGGGCCTCTTCGACGCGGGCAGCGAGGAACTGCGCGGTGTCTCCCTGGTCGCGGTCGGCGGCTACGGCCGGGGCGAGCTGTCCCCGCGCAGCGACCTCGACCTGCTCCTGCTGCACGACGGCCAGGACCCCAAGGCCGTCGCCGCCCTGGCCGACCGCCTCTGGTACCCCGTGTGGGACCTCGGCCTGGCCCTCGACCACTCCGTGCGGACCCCGGCGGAGGCCCGCAAGACCGCGGGCGAGGACCTCAAGGTCCAACTCGGCCTGCTCGACGCCCGGCACCTCGCCGGCGACCTCGGCCTCACGGCCGGCCTGCGTACGACGGTCCTCGCCGACTGGCGCAACCAGGCACCCAAACGCCTCCCCGAACTCCAGGAGCTGTGCGCCGAGCGCGCCGAACGGCAGGGCGAGCTCCAGTACCTGCTCGAGCCGGACCTGAAGGAGGCCCGGGGCGGGCTCAGGGACGCCACCGCGCTGCGCGCCGTCGCCGCCTCCTGGCTGGCCGACGCCCCGCGCGAGGGCCTCGACGCCGCCCGGCGCCGCCTGCTCGACGTGCGTGACGCGCTCCACCTCACCACCGGGCGGGCCACCGACCGGCTCGCGCTCCAGGAGCAGGACCAGGTCGCCGCCGAGCTCGGGATGCTCGACGCCGACACGCTGCTGCGGCAGGTGTACGAGGCGGCGCGGGTCATCTCGTATGCGAGCGATGTCACCTGGCGCGAAGTGGGGCGCGTGCTTCGGTCGCGCGCCGTACGGCCGCGGCTGCGCGCCATGCTGGGCGCCGGGAAGCCGGCCCCCGAACGGTCACCGCTCGCGGAGGGCGTGGTCGAGCAGGACGGCGAGGTGGTGCTCGCGCGCGCCGCACGCCCCGAACGCGACCCCGTGCTTCCGCTGCGTGCCGCGGCCGCCGCCGCACAGGCCGGCCTGCCGCTCTCCCTGCACGCCGTGCGGCGCATGGCGGCCGTCGCCCGCCCGCTTCCCACGCCCTGGCCCGCCGAGGCACGCGAACAGCTCGTCACCCTGCTCGGCTCCGGGCAGCCCACCATCGACGTGTGGGAGGCACTGGAGGCCGAAGGCCTGATCACCCGCCTGCTGCCGGACTGGGAGCGGGTGCGCTGCCGCCCGCAGCGCAACGCCGTCCACATCTGGACCGTCGACCGGCACCTCATCGAGACCGCCGTCCGCGCCTCCGAGTTCACCCGCCGCGTCAGCCGCCCCGACCTGCTGCTCGTCGCCGCGCTGCTGCACGACATCGGCAAGGGCTGGCCAGGCGACCACTCCGTCGCGGGCGAGATCATCGCCAAGGACGTGGCCACCCGCATCGGCTTCGACCGCGCCGACGTGACGGTGATCTCCTCGCTCGTACGCCATCATCTGCTGCTCGTCGAGACGGCCACCCGGCGCGACCTGGAGGACCCGGCGACCGTCCGCTCCGTCGCCGACGCGGTCGGCTCGCAGGGCACGCTGGAACTGCTGCACGCGCTGACCGAGGCGGACGCGCTCGCGACCGGCCCGGCCGCCTGGTCGTCCTGGCGGGGCTCCCTCGTCGCCGACCTCGTCAAGCGGGTCTCGGCCGTGCTGGCCGGGGACGACCTCGAGGAGCCCGAGGGCGCCGCGCCCACCGCCGAGCAGGAGCGGCTCGCCGTGGAGGCGCACCGCACGGGCGGTCCGGTGCTGGCGCTGCGCGCGCAGACCGAGCCGCCCTCCGACGGGGAACCCTCCGGCGACCCCGAGCCGCTGGGCGTGGAGCTGCTCATCGCCGTACCCGACCAGCCGGGCGTACTGCCCGCGGTCGCCGGCGTCCTCGCCATGCACCGCCTCACCGTCCGCACCGCGGAACTGCGCTCCCTCGGCCTGCCCGACGGCGTCGACGAGGGCTCCGTCCTGCTGCTGAACTGGCGGGTCGCCGCCGAGTACGGCTCCCTGCCCCAGGCCGCCCGGCTGCGCGCCGATCTGGTTCGGGCCCTGGACGGCTCCCTGGACATCGCCACCCGCCTCGCCGAACGCGACGCCGCGTATCCGCGCCGCCGGGGCGTCGTGGCGCCCGCGGCCCAGGTGAAGGTCGCCTCCGCCGCCTCCCGCCTGGCCACCGTCATCGAGGTCCGCGCGCAGGACGCTCCCGGCCTGCTCTTCCGCATCGGCCGTGCCCTGGAGGACGCCGCCGTCCACGTCCGCAGCGCCCACGTCAGCACCCTGGGCGCCAACGCGGTCGACGCCTTCTACGTCACCGGCCCGAAGGGCGATCCGCTGCCGGCCGACGAGGCGGCGGGGCTGGCCCGGAAGCTGGAGGAGACGTTGCGGGCGTGACCGTGTGGTGATGTCATGCGTTCGTCCCCGCCTGCTGAATGCGGCAGGCGGGGACGAATGTCTTGCGCGGCCAGATACCCTGGAAGACGCTCAGACCGCCCCCGACCCCGAGGACCGACGCCGCCGTGTTCGATACTCTCTCCGATCGCCTCTCAGCGACCTTCAAGAACTTGCGCGGCAAGGGGCGCTTGAGCGAAGCGGACATCGACGCCACGGCGCGCGAGATCCGCATCGCCCTCCTCGAAGCCGACGTCGCCCTGCCTGTCGTCCGCACGTTCATCAAGAACGTCAAGGAACGCGCACTCGGAGCCGAAGTCTCGCGGGCGCTCAACCCCGCCCAGCAGGTCCTGAAGATCGTCAACGAGGAACTCGTCACGATCCTCGGCGGCGAGACCCGGCGCCTGAGGTTCGCCAAGCAGCCGCCGACCGTGATCATGCTGGCCGGTCTGCAGGGTGCCGGTAAGACCACCCTCGCGGGCAAGCTCGGCCGGTGGCTCAAGGAGCAGGGGCACTCACCGCTGCTCGTGGCGTGCGACCTCCAGCGTCCCAACGCCGTCAACCAGCTGAGCGTCGTCGCCGAGCGCGCCGGTATCGCGGTCTTCGCGCCCGAGCCGGGCAATGGCGTGGGCAACCCGGTCCAGGTCGCCAGGGACTCCATCGAGCACGCCAAGACCAAGGTCCACGACATCGTGATCGTGGACACCGCCGGCCGCCTCGGTATCGACCAGGAGCTGATGCAGCAGGCCGCGGACATCCGCGACGCCGTCAGCCCCGACGAGATCCTCTTCGTCGTCGACGCGATGATCGGTCAGGACGCCGTCAACACCGCCGAGGCGTTCCGCGACGGTGTCGGCTTCGACGGTGTGGTGCTGTCCAAGCTCGACGGTGACGCCCGCGGTGGTGCGGCTCTCTCCATCGCCTCGGTCACCGGCAAGCCGATCATGTTCGCGTCGAACGGTGAGAAGCTCGAGGACTTCGACGCCTTCCACCCGGACCGGATGGCCTCCCGCATTCTCGACATGGGTGACCTGCTCACCCTGATCGAGCAGGCGGAGAAGACGTTCGACCAGGCCGAAGCCCAGAAGATGGCCGAGAAGCTGGCCTCCAAGAAGGGCCAGGACTTCACCCTCGACGACTTCCTGGCCCAGATGGAGCAGGTCAGGAAGATGGGCTCCATCTCCAAGCTGCTCGGCATGCTGCCCGGTATGGGGCAGATGAAGGACCAGATCAACAACCTCGACGAGCGGGACGTCGACCGCACGGCCGCGATCATCAAGTCGATGACCCCGGCCGAGCGCCAGGAGCCGACGATCATCAACGGCTCCCGTCGCGCCCGCATCGCCAAGGGCTCCGGTGTCGAGGTCAGCGCGGTGAAGAACCTCGTCGAGCGGTTCTTCGATGCCCGCAAGATGATGTCCCGCATGGCCCAGGGTGGCGGCATGCCGGGCATGCCGGGGATGCCGGGCATGGGCGGCGGCCCCGGCCGCACCAAGAAGCAGCCGAAGAAGGCCAAGGGCAAGCAGCGCTCCGGCAACCCGATGAAGCGCAAGCAGCAGGAGCAGGAGGAGGCCGCCCGCCGGGCCGCCGCCGCGCAGGGCGGCAATGCGTTCGGCGTGCCGGGCCAGCAGGCCGGCCAGGACTTCGAACTGCCGGACGAGTTCAAGAAGTTCATGGGCTGACGCGGCTCGTACGGCACGGCGTACGTCACCTCGTACGCTCGCATGTCACCTCGTACGTCGCTGGGGGCGCTCCTCGTGAGAGGGGCGCCCCCGGTGCTTTTCGGCCAGATCGAGGTCAGGCCGTCCGGGCCACCAGGTACCGGAACACGTTCGGCATCCACACCGTCCCGTCCGGACGCTGGTGCGGGTGCAGTGCCTCGGTCAGCTCCTTGTCGACCTGTCCCTGGTCCGTCGCGGCGATGGCCGCGTCGAACAGCCCCGTCGACAGTAGTCCGCGCACCGCGCTGTCGAGGTCGGCGTAGCCGAAGGGGCAGGAGACCCGTCCGGAGCCGTCCGGCCTGAGACCGGCCCGCTGGGCGACCTCCTCCAGGTCGTCGCGCAGGGCGGGACGCCAACCGCCCGAGGTGCGCATCGGATCGGCCAGCTTCGTGGCCACCCGCAGCACGGACGACGTGTCGCACCGCTCGGGCGGACCCCAGCCGGCCAGCACCACGGGCGCCCCGCGCTCGGCGAGCGGCGCCGCCGCCGTGAGGAGCTCGCTCAGCCCCTCCGAGTCGCCCGCCAGGCACCCGATGGGCTCGAAAGCGGTCACCAGGTTGTACGGGGGTGTCTCCGCGTCGGCCGCGTCCGCGGGCCCGCCGTCGATGAGCCGGGTGGCCGCACGCGTGCGCGTGCCCCATGACTCCGGCAGCAGCCGCTCCCGTGCCAGCGCCAGGCGCTCCGGACAGCGGGATTCGACACCGGTGACGGCGGCGCCTCTGGACGCCGCCATGAGCAAGGAGAGCCCCGAGCCGCAGCCGAGGCCCAGGAGCCGGGTGGCCGGGCCCACTTCGAGTCGCTCGTGGACGGCCTCGTAGAGCGGGACCAGCATCCGCTCCTGAATCTCGGACCAGTCACGCGCGCGTGCACCGCGGTCCACGTGGGATTCGGATCCCGCGTGGGGCAGGTGCTGCCGCACGAGCGTAGGTGTCATATGAAAGCGCCCCAATCCGCCGAGAGTTGCCAGATGTGTGCTCGTCGTGTCCGAGGCCCCCGTGGTGCGCGCTCGCGCTTCCCCCGTATGCCAGGAAACTCCCGGCTCGCGGCGGCGTCCAGGGGTTGTGGAGTCCGGCTTGGGGCTTTTCGGCGCCTGTGGCGAGAATTCACATTCCGGCAACGTGGGCCCGTACCATCTCGCCATGGCAAAAGCACCCGTTCTCACGCCCAGGGCGGACGACTTCCCGCGCTGGTACCAGGATCTGATCGCCAAGGCCGAGCTGGCCGACAACGGGCCGGTGCGCGGCACCATGGTGATCCGACCGTACGGGTACGGGCTGTGGGAGCGCATGCAGGCCGAGATGGACGCCCGGATCAAGGAGACGGGCACCCAGAACGCGTACTTCCCGCTGCTGATCCCGCAGTCGTACCTCACGCGTGAGGCCGACCACGTCGAGGGTTTCGCGCCCGAACTCGCCGTGGTCACGCATGGCGGCGGCAAGGAGCTGGAGGAGCCGGCGGTGGTCCGCCCCACCTCCGAGATGATCATCAACGACTACTTCTCGAAGTGGGTGCAGAGCTACCGCGACCTGCCCCTGCTGATCAACCAGTGGGCCAACGTGGTCCGCTGGGAGCTGCGGCCCCGGCTCTTCCTGCGCACCACCGAGTTCCTCTGGCAGGAGGGCCACACGGCGCACGCCACGTACGAGGACGCGCGCGCCTTCGCCTCGCACATCCACCGCGAGGTCTACGAGGACTTCATGGTGAACGTCCTCGCGATGGACGTCGTGCCCGGCCGCAAGACCGTCAAGGAGCGGTTCGCCGGTGCCATCAACACCCTCACCCTCGAAGGGATGATGGGCGACGGCAAGGCGCTGCAGATGGCCACCAGCCATGAGCTGGGGCAGAACTTCGCCAAGGCGTTCAACACCTCGTACCTGTCGAAGGACGGCACCCAGGAACTGGTCTGGCAGACCTCCTGGGGCTCCACCACTCGCATGATCGGCGCCTTGGTGATGATGCACGGCGACGACAACGGGCTGCGTGTCCCGCCGCGCCTGGCCCAGATCCAGGCCGTCGTCCTCGCGATCAAGGGCGACGAGGCGGTTCTGGCCAAGGTCCGTGAGATCGGCGACCGGCTCAAGGCGGCCGGCATCCGTGTCCAGGTCGACGACCGCACCGACACCCCCTTCGGCCGCCGCGCCGTCGACTGGGAGCTCAAGGGTGTGCCCGTCCGCATCGAGATCGGTCCGCGCGACCTGGAGAACGGCACCGCGATGCTGGCCCGCCGCATCCCCGGAGGCAAGGAACCGGTGTCCCTGGACGCGCTGGCCGAGCTGCTGCCCAGCGTCCTGGAAGAGGACCAGGCGCTGCTGCTGAAGCAGTCCCGGGAGCGTCGGGTGTCCCGTACGGCAGACGTGTCCTCGATCGAGGAGGCCGTCGAGGCCGCGACCGCCGGCAACTGGGCGCGCATCCCGTGGGCGACCCTCGGTGAGGAGGGTGAGAACAAGCTCGCCGACCACGCGGTGACCGTACGGTGTCTGGTTGCCGAGGACGGGTCGGTCCCGGAGGAGGGCGACGCGCCGGGTAACGTCGCGATCGTGGCGCGCGCTTACTGAGGTAGCGCCCTCCGAGCGGAAGAGCGACCGAAACGCCCCTTGCGCGCTCGCGGACCTCACCTGCCCCGGCGCGCGGACATCGTCTACGCGCCGGGACAGAGGGGTGGCCCGAAGAGCCTCGGTTGAGGGTGGTGGTGGGAGACGGGTGGGCGTAGGGCGAACTACGCACCAGCTTGGTATGAGCTGTGAGGCTTCTCCGCAGATCGGCGCACCCGCCCTCGTCAGGGCGCATCATTCGCAACTGACGGGTACGTGCAAATTATTTGGGATGGCCCGGAATCGGAACACAGGGGCACCCCGGCTCGTTGTCATTACGTGAGCACGACACAGACACCACCTGTTCTCGCCGCAGAGCTGGCACAGGCGTGGGCCGACATTCAGCGGTACCACCCCGAGCTGCCGGATCTCGCCGCGCCAGAGTCCCTGATCGGGGAGTCGTCGTCCGCGTGCGGTCACGAGCTCTCCTTCGAGCGACTGCTTCACGAGGCAGTCCACGGCATCGCGGCCGCACGCGGAGTCCGCGACACCTCCCGCGCCGGCCGCTACCACAACCGCAGATTCCTCGCGATCGCCGAGGAGCTGGGCCTGGACCACCCCGAGGAGCCGCATCCCAGCAGCGGATTCTCGCTGGTCACGCTCAACCCCGAGGCGAAACGCCGCTACCGGCCGACGATCGAGCGCCTGCAGCGCGCCCTGAAGGCGCACACGGCGGCCACCTCCGCCGAGACCACCCGCGCCTTCCGCGGCCCCGCCGCCCGGCACGGCTCGTCCGGCGGTGGCGTCCGCGTCAAGGCGGTGTGCGACTGCGGCCGCAACGTCCGCGTCGTCCCGTCGGTCCTGGCTCAGGCCCCCATCGTCTGCGGCGGCTGCGGCAAGCCGTTCCGCATCCCGGAGGTCATGGGCGCGGCGTAACGGCGGGCGCGCGGGAACCGGCATCTCGTGGCTGTCGGTTCGGGGCGCGGGGTGTCGTGTCCGCTCATCCGCGGGCAGTCGGGCCGCTGGGCGGCTCGGGTGGCGTAGGCGGCACCCCGCAAGCGCCGGGTTGCGCGTCGTACCCGAAGGCACCCGGCGCCGGGTGCCCCTCAGGCGTGCCCTCGTACACCCTGTGGCTCAAGGTGACCCGCAGGGTGTGGCACAATGGCTAGCTGTACTCGACAGTCGCACAGGACCCCTCTCTCCTCCGGCTGACGCGTCCATCGGGCACTCGGGTACCGCAACCCCACGCGGCCATCTCGCCGTGCCCAACCACGTCAAATCCAGGAGAACCCACTCCCGTGGCAGTCAAGATCAAGCTGAAGCGTCTGGGCAAGATCCGTTCGCCTCACTACCGCATCGTCGTCGCCGACTCCCGTACCCGTCGTGACGGCCGTGCGATCGAGGAGATCGGCAAGTACCACCCGACGTACCACCCCTCGGTCATCGAGGTGGACGCCGAGCGCGTCGCGTACTGGCTCGGTGTCGGCGCCCAGCCGACCGAGCCCGTGCTCGCCATCCTGAAGAAGACCGGCGACTGGCAGAAGTTCAAGGGCGAGCCCGCCCCGGCGCCGCTGCTCGTCGCCGAGCCGAAGGCCGCGCGCGTGTCGTTCGAGTCCCTCGGCGGCGACGACGAGGGCAAGGGTGAGGCGATCACCCAGAAGAAGAAGGCTGAGAAGAAGGACGAGGCTGCGGCTGAGTCCGAGTCGACCGAGGCCTGAGCATGCTCGAGGAGGCTCTCGAGCACCTCGTGAAGGGCATCGTCGACAACCCTGACGATGTGCAGGTCGCCTCGCGCAACCTGCGTCGCGGGCGCGTGCTCGAGGTCCGGGTCCACCCGGACGACCTCGGCAAGGTGATCGGCCGTAACGGCCGCACCGCACGCGCTCTGCGCACCGTCGTGGGCGCCATCGGCGGCCGCGGTGTCCGCGTCGACCTCGTCGACGTGGACCACGTCCGCTGACGCTTATCGCAACCGGCGGGATTCGCCGGACCGGCTCGGGCCGGGGAGGGCCACTGGGCCGTCCCCGGCCCGTAGTCGTACGACAGGAGATTTGGACACGTGCAGCTGGTAGTCGCACGGATCGGCCGTGCCCATGGCATCAAGGGTGAGGTCACCGTCGAGGTACGTACCGACGAGCCGGAACTCAGGCTCGCCCCCGGCGCCGTACTCGCCACCGATCCCGCCTCCGCGGGACCGCTCACCATCGAGACGGGCCGCGTCCACAGCGGCCGGCTCCTTCTGCGCTTCGAGGGCGTCGGCGACCGCACCGCCGCCGAGGCGCTGCGCAACATCCTCCTCATCGCGGACGTCGACCCGAACGAGCTCCCCGAGGACGAGGACGAGTACTACGACCACCAGCTCATGGACCTCGACGTGGTGACCGCCGACGGCGTGGAGGTCGGCAGGATCACCGAGATCTCGCACCTGCCCTCGCAGGACCTGTTCATCGTGGAGCGCCCGGACGGCACCGAGGTCATGATCCCGTTCGTCGAGGAGATCGTCACCGAGATCGACCTGGAGGAACAGCGGGCCGTCATCACCCCGCCGCCCGGGCTGATCGACGACAACGCCGAGATCGCCTCGTCCCGGGAAGAGTCCTGATGCGCCTCGACGTCGTCACGATCTTTCCCGAGTACCTGGAGCCCCTGAACGTCTCCCTGGTCGGCAAGGCACGCGCGCGTGGACAGCTGAACGTCCATGTGCACGATCTGCGCTCCTGGACGTACGACCGCCACAACACGGTCGACGACACGCCCTACGGCGGCGGACCCGGCATGGTCATGAAGACCGACCCCTGGGGCGACGCCCTGGACTCCGCCCTCGCCGACGGTTACGAGACGGGCTCCCACGCACCGGCTCTGATCGTGCCGACCCCCAGCGGACGCCCCTTCACCCAGGAACTCGCCGTCGAACTCTCCGAGCGTCCCTGGCTGATCTTCACGCCGGCGCGCTACGAGGGCATCGACCGCCGGGTCATCGACGAGTACGCGACCCGGATGCCCGTCTACGAGGTGTCCATCGGCGACTACGTCCTCGCCGGCGGCGAGGCGGCCGTACTCGTCGTCACCGAGGCCGTGGCGCGGCTGCTGCCCGGAGTTCTGGGCAACGCCGAGTCCCACCGGGACGACTCCTTCGCGCCCGGCGCCATGGCCAGCCTCCTGGAGGGGCCCGTCTACACCAAGCCGCCCGAGTGGCGCGGCCGCGGGATCCCGGAGGTGCTGCTCAGCGGCCACCACGGGAAGATCGCCCGCTGGCGCCGCGACGAGGCACTACGGCGTACGACGGCCAACCGCCCCGACCTCATCGAGCGTTGCGATCCCAAGGCCTTCGACAAGAAGGACCGCGAGATGCTCTCCATCCTGGGCTGGGCACCGGACCCGGAGGGTGAGCCGTACGGCCGATTTTGGCGCAGGACTCAGGGCGTGGAAGAATAGGTCGCTGTTGTGCGCCGTCCGGCGTGCGCCCCTGCCACAGGGGGACACGACGCCCGCCCCGACGCGCACGGCCTCATCCAGAACCTCTAGTTCCCGTTGATGACCTGTGGCATCAGCGAAGAAAGCAGACGAAATGTCTCACCTGCTCGACTCCGTCGACTCCGCGTCGCTGCGCAGCGACATCCCGGCCTTCCGCCCGGGTGACACCGTCAACGTCCACGTCCGCGTCATCGAGGGCAACCGCTCCCGTGTGCAGCAGTTCAAGGGCGTTGTGATCCGTCGCCAGGGCGCCGGTGTCCGCGAGACCTTCACGGTCCGCAAGGTCTCGTTCTCCGTCGGCGTCGAGCGCACCTTCCCGGTGCACACCCCGATCGTCGAGAAGATCGAGCTCGTCACCCGCGGTGACGTGCGTCGCGCGAAGCTGTACTACCTGCGCGAGCTGCGCGGCAAGGCCGCGAAGATCAAGGAGAAGCGCGAGAACTGAGCGCTTCCCGGGGTTCACAGCGGGGCCGGATAGCATCTGGCTCCGATGGACACCGAAGCACAGCCGACGGAGCGCGACCGCTCCTCCCGCCCTTCCGATTCCGAGGCGATCTCGGACACAGGGGGACAGGAGGGACGGTCGCGTTTCTCGTTGGTGTCGCGGATCACCAACTGGCTTCCGGGCGGCTGGATCAGTCTCACCCTGCTCGTCTGCCTGCTGTTTTTGCTGATCCTCAACAGGTTCGTGGTGCAACCGTTCCAGATTCCGAGCGGATCCATGGAACAGGGATTGAGGATCGGGGACCGCGTTCTCGTAAATAAGTTGGCATACCGTTTCGGGGCCGAGCCGCGGCGGGGCGACGTGATTGTGTTCGACGGCACTGGGTATTTCGGGGACGCCGACTACGTCAAGCGCGTTGTGGGTGTGGGGGGAGACCACGTGGTCTGCTGTGACAAGGAGGGGAGGATCCAGGTGAACGGCCGGTCGGTCGACGAGTCGGCGTTTCTGTTCCCCGGCGACAGTCCTTCCTCGGTGCCCTTCGACGTCGTCGTGCCGGACGGCACCCTCTTCCTCCTCGGCGACCACCGCAGCGACTCCAGCGACTCCCGCGACCACCTCGGGTCACCGGGCGGCGGCATGATCCCCGTCGGTGAGGTGATCGGGCGCGCCGACTGGATCGCCTGGCCCTTCGCCCACCTCTCCCATCTGCAACGGACCGACGCCTACGCGCGCGTGCCCGCCGCGGAGGGCGCCCATGGGTAACCGCGGCAAACCACGCGGCGCGGGGAGCAGCCCCGCCGACAGCCTGCTGCCCACCGGCTCCCGCCGGGCCGGCCCCGGCCCGTCCGCCGGCCGCAGCCGCGCCGAGCGGCGCAAGCTCCAGCGCAAGGTCAAGCGCCGCCGCAGGCGCTCGGCGGTCAAGGAGATACCCCTCCTCGTCGGCGTCGCGGTGCTCATAGCGCTGGTGCTGAAGACCTTCCTCGTCCAGGCGTTCGTGATCCCGTCGGGCTCCATGGAGCAGACGATCCAGATCGGCGACCGCGTCCTGGTCGACAAGTTCACCCCGTGGTTCGGCTCCAAGCCGCAGCGCGGGGACGTCGTCGTGTTCAAGGACCCGGGCGGCTGGCTGCAGGACGAGCAGACGACCACGAAGAAGAACGACCCGATCGTGGTCAAGCAGGCCAAGGAGGCGCTCACCTTCATCGGCCTGCTGCCCTCCGACGACGAGAAGGACCTCATCAAGCGGGTCGTCGGGGTCGGCGGGGACCGCGTGAAGTGCTGCGACACACAGGGGCGGGTCACCGTCAACGGCGTCCCGCTGGCCGAGGACTACCTCTATCCCGGGAACGCCCCGTCCAACACGCCGTTCGACATCACGGTCCCCCAGGGACGGCTGTGGGTGATGGGCGACCACCGGGCCAACTCGGCGGACTCCCGTTCGCACCAGGACACCGACTACGGCGGCACCGTCTCCGAGGAGGAGGTGGTGGGGCGGGCCATGGTGATCGCGTGGCCCTTCACCCACATGACCACCCTCGACGAACCCGGCACCTACGCTTCCGTGTCCGACTCGGTGGCCGGGTCGACCGCTGCCCCCCGGCTGTCGCATAGGGTTGCCCCGGACGATTCGAACGGAACGATCCAGCTCCCGAGCCCTGCGGAACTCCCGCTCGTTATGGGAGTGGTGGGCCTGCGCCGCGTATGGGGCAGGCGGTGGCACAGAGTGAGGAGTTGGCGTGGGGGATGTGGCGGTTGGCGCACGGTCCGGACACGACGGCGAGGAGCACCGCGGACGTCCCGTGGAAGCTGCCGTCCCGGCCGCGGACAGCGCCGTGACCTCCGGGAGTGACTCCGGAGCGACTGAGGACGGCAGGCCGGTGGACGAGGTGACCCAGGGTGGTGGCGAGGGGCCTGGAACCCCTGGGCCCAGGCAGAAGAAGCCCCGCTCCTTCTGGAAGGAGCTGCCCATCCTGATCGGTATCGCGCTCGTGCTGGCGCTGCTGATCAAGACGTTCCTGGTGCAGGCGTTCTCCATCCCCTCGGACTCGATGCAGAACACCCTCCAGCAGGGTGACCGCGTCCTGGTCGACAAGCTGACCCCGTGGTTCGGCTCCGAGCCGGAGCGGGGCGAGGTCGTCGTCTTCCACGACCCCGCCCAGTGGCTGGCGGGTGAGCCGACGCCCGACCCGAACGCCCTGCAGACGTTCCTCAGCTGGATCGGCCTGATGCCGTCCGCGGAGGAGAAGGACCTCATCAAGCGGGTCGTCGGCGTCGGCGGCGACACCGTCGAGTGCAAGAAGACCGGCCCGCTGCGGGTCAATGGCAAGGCACTGAACGAGCCGTACGTCTACCCGGGCAACACCCCGTGCACCATGGACGACCAGGGCGGCCAGTTCAAGGTCAAGGTGCCCAAGGGCTACATCTGGGTCATGGGCGACCACCGCCAGAACTCGCGCGACTCGCGCTACAACCAGTCGGACAAGAACCACGGCATGGTCCCCGTCAAGGAGGTCGTCGGGCGCGCCATCGTCAAGGCCTGGCCGATCAACCGCTGGGGCACGCTGCCCGTCCCGGACACCTTCGACCAGGACGGCCTGAACGACCAGTCGTCGGCGGCCGCCGGCCTCACGGTCGCCCCGCAGGGTCTCGCCCTCGCCGGCGTGGTGCCGGTGGCGCTGTGGCGGCGCAGGCGGCTCATGACCGAGCCGGCCCGGCGCCTCCAGCTCAAGGGCCGGTCATGATCTCGACCATGGGCTGACCCCGGCCCGTACCCCCGGGTAGGGTGCGGGTCCATGAGTGGCGAGAGCGCGACACGTACGGTCCCGCGCAGCGGTGGCGCGGGAAAGGGCCCCGTGGGCAGCCGGACCGGACAGATACTGTCCGGGCTGGCTGTCGCACTGGGCCTGCTGCTGTTCCTGGGCGGTTTCGGCTGGGGAGCGCTGGCCTACCGGCCGTACACCGTGCCGACCAGCTCCATGACGCCGACGATCGACGCGGGGGACCGCGTGCTGGCGCAGCGGTTGGACGGCGACGAGGTGCGCCGCGGTGACGTCGTCGTCTTCGAGGACGCCACCTGGGCCAACGCTCCCGTGGTCAAGCGTGTGGTCGCCGTCGGCGGGGACACGGTCTCCTGCTGCACCGACGGCAAGCTGACCGTCAACGGCAAGCAGATCGACGAACCGTATCTCGCCGCAGGCAGCCCGGCCGAGGACAAGAACATCCCCACGGTGAAGGTTCCCGAGGGGCGGCTCTTCCTCCTCGGTGACGAGCGTCAGGGCTCCCTGGACTCCTCAGCCCACCTCACGGACGCGGCCAGCGGCACGGTGGCCGTGAAGGCCGTACAGGCCCGCGTGGACGCCGTCGTGTGGCCCATGAACGGCATGCTGAAGCGCCCCACGGGCTTCGAGGCCCTCGGCAGCCTCTCCTCGCCGGGTCCGCTCGGCACGATCGGCCTCATGATCGTCGCGGGTGCGGTGCTGGTCCTGGGTGGCGGGGCCTACGGTCCGATCGCCAAGCGGCTGGGCGGCGGCCGGGGCGGTACGCGCACGGAGCCTGCCGGTGTCCGCTGAGCAGACGGACGCGGAGGCGGGTACGGGCATGGAGTCGCATGCGGGCGGCCTGCGGAAGGTCGCCAGGGTGGTCCTCCTCGACCCTCAGGACCGCATCCTCCTGCTGCACGGCCACGAGCCCGACGATCCGGCCGACGACTGGTGGTTCACGCCCGGAGGCGGCCTGGAGGGCGACGAGAGTCGTGAGGAGGCCGCGCTCAGGGAACTCGCGGAGGAGACCGGCATCACCGAGGTCGAGCTCGGCCCGGTGCTGTGGCGCCGGAGGTGCTCCTTCCCGTTCGCGGGCCGACGCTGGGACCAGGACGAGTGGTACTACCTGGCCCGTACGACCCAGACGGCCACCCGGGCCGCGGCCCTCACCGAGCTGGAACGGCGCAGTGTCGCCGGAGCGCGCTGGTGGACGTGTCAGGAACTGAGCCGGGCACATGAGACGGTGTATCCGACCAGACTCGCCGAGCTGCTGCGCAGGCTGCTCGACGAAGGTCCCCCGGCCAGGCCCGAGATCCTTGACACGGAAATCGTCTAGAGGCTCACGGGACTGGCGCACAATGGTGGGATCGCACGGCTGAAGGGGAACATGCCATGAGCGCCGAGGACCTCGAGAAGTACGAGACCGAGATGGAGCTGAAGCTCTACCGGGAGTACCGCGATGTCGTCGGTCTGTTCAAATACGTGATCGAGACCGAGCGGCGTTTCTACCTGACCAACGACTACGAGATGCAGGTGCACTCGGTCCAGGGTGAGGTGTTCTTCGAGGTGTCCATGGCGGACGCCTGGGTGTGGGACATGTATCGGCCGGCCCGGTTCGTGAAGCAGGTACGTGTCCTCACGTTCAAGGACGTGAACATCGAGGAGCTCAACAAGAGCGACCTGGAGCTCCCGAGCGGCTGAGGGGCGGGCCCCGAGTGGGTGACGGAGTTATCCACAACCGCTGAGTTCCCCACCAAGATCCACTTCGTGGGGGCGGATGCGTGACGGTTGGCGCCGGAGGTGGTGCCGACATGAACGCACATCGGGCACGCAGTGCTCTCGGCAGGTACGGCGAGACGCTGGCCGCGCGGCGGCTGGCCGAGGCCGGAGTGACGGTCCTGGAGCGCAACTGGCGCTGCGGCAGGACCGGGGAGATCGACATCGTGGCGCGGGATGGTGACGTCCTGGTCATCTGCGAGGTGAAGACCCGCAGGGCGGGGCCCTTCCAGCACCCCATGGCCGCGATCACACCCCTCAAGGCTGACCGTCTGCGGGGCCTCGCACAACGCTGGACCCAGGAACACGGCGGAGCCCCACCCGGAGGCGTCCGCATCGACCTCGTCGGCGTCCTCCTGCCCCGGCGCGGCGCGCCCGTGGTCGAGCACGTGCGGGGGGTGGCCTGAGATGGGGTTCGCACGTACGTGCTCCGTGGCCCTCGTAGGAGTCGAGGGCGTCGTCGTCGAGGTCCAGGCCGACCTGGAGCCGGGTGTGGCGGCGTTCACACTGGTCGGGCTGCCGGACAAGAGCCTGACGGAGAGCCGGGACCGGGTTCGGGCGGCGGTGGTCAATTCGGGAGGCGAGTGGCCGCAGAAGAAGCTCACCGTGGGCCTGAGCCCGGCATCGGTGCCGAAAGCGGGCAGCGGCTTTGACCTGGCGATCGCCTGCGCTGTGCTGGGTGCCGCCGAGCGGATCGACCCACGGGTGCTCGCCGACATCGTGATGATCGGAGAGCTGGGCCTGGACGGGCGGGTGCGCCCCGTCAGGGGCATCCTCCCGGCGGTGCTCGCCGCGGCGGACGCCGGGTACGAGCAGGTGGTCGTACCGGAGTGCGCCGCCGCCGAGGCCTCGCTGGTGCCGGGGATCTCCGTGCTCGGCATCCGCAGCCTGCGCCAGTTGATCGCCGTGCTGACGGACGAGCCGGTGCCCGAGGAGGAAGCGGAGGAGCCGGGGCGCCCCGATCCCCTCCTCGCCGGACTGCGCGTGCCCGGCACGGCCGCGGCCACCGGCATGCCCAGCGCCGGCGCGGCCCAGCACGACCAGGGACACGACCTCGCCGACGTCGTCGGCCAGATCTCGGCGCGCACCGCGGTCGAGGTGTCCGCGGCGGGCGGGCACCACCTGTTCCTGGAGGGCCCGCCAGGGGCGGGCAAGACGATGCTCGCGGAGCGGCTGCCCGCCGTCCTGCCCCGCCTCGCCCGGGAAGAATCGCTGGAGGTCACGGCGGTGCACTCGGTGGCAGGGCTGCTGCCGCCTGGCAGGCCCATGATCGACCTCCCGCCGTACTGCGCCCCGCACCACTCGGCCACGATGCAGGCGCTCGTCGGCGGTGGCGGGGGCGTCGCCCGGCCCGGAGCCGTGTCGCTCGCCCACCGCGGAGTGCTCTTCCTCGACGAGACGCCGGAGTTCAGCAGCCACGCGCTCGACGCCCTGCGACAGCCCCTGGAAGCGGGCCATGTCGTGATCGCGCGGAGTGCGGGGGTGGTGCGGTTCCCGGCGAGGTTCCTGATGGTGCTCGCGGCCAACCCGTGCCCCTGCGGGCGGTTCTCGCTCAGGGACAACCTCTGCGAGTGCCCGCCCTCGGCGATCCGCCGTTACCAGGCGAGGCTCTCCGGGCCCCTGCTCGACCGGGTCGATCTGCGCGTCGAGGTCGACCCGGTCGGCAGGGCCGAGCTCACGCAGCGCGGAGCCTCGGGCGAGTCCACTGCGACGGTCGCCGCCCGGGTGCGGGCCGCCCGGGAACGGGCAGCCATGCGGCTCGCGGGCACACCGTGGCGGACCAACAGCGAGGTCCCGGGCCGGGAACTGCGCAGCCGCTGGCATGCCGCCCCCGGGGCGATGGACGAGGCCGAGCGGAGCCTGGAACGCGGGGTGCTGACGGCGCGTGGCCTCGATCGCGTCCTGCGTGTCGCCTGGACCGTCGCCGACCTCGTCGGTCACGACCGGCCCGACGCCACGGACGTCGCCCTGGCGCTGCAACTGCGCACCGGGGTGCCGCGCGGCGTGCCGATGTCCATCGGGGCGCTGACGTGAGCGGAGGCGACGATCCGGGCGTCGAGCCGCTCGCCCGTGTCTTTCTCACCCGTGTCATCGAGCCCGGCGACGAGGTCGTCGGGCGGTGGGTGCGGGAGATCGGGGCGGTGGAGGTGGCGCGGCGGTTGCGAGGCGGTGGGGTCGCCCTGCCTGGGGTGAGTGACACGCGGTGGGCCGGGCTGGTGGCGCGGGCCGAGAGGGCGGAGCCCGAGCGGGATCTGGTGATCGCGCGGGAGGCCGGGGTGCGGTTCGTGTGTCCTGGTGGGGTCGAGTGGCCAGGGGTGCTCGACGACCTGGGGGACGCCCGGCCCCTGGGGCTGTGGGTGCGCGGACGGCCCAGCCTGCGGATGTGGGCGCTGCGGTCGGTCGCCGTCGTCGGTGCCCGCGCCTGCACCGAGTACGGCGCCCACATGGCCGCCACCCTCGCCGCGGGCCTCGCCGAGCGCGGCTGGGTGGTGGTCTCCGGCGGCGCCTACGGGGTCGACGGCGCCGCGCACCGGGGCGCCCTCGGTGCGGGTGGTGCCACCGTCGCCGTCCTCGCCTGCGGAGTCGACCGGCCCTACCCGCGCGGGCACACCGAGCTGATCACCAGGATCGCGGAACAGGGGCTCGTGATCGGCGAGCTGGCGCCCGGTGACCATCCGACGCCCAGCCGGTTCGTCCTGCGGAACCGGGTGATCGCCGCGCTCACTCGCGGCACGGTGGTGGTCGAGGCGGCGTACCGCAGCGGATCGCTCGTGACGGCGCGGGCGGCGCAGCGTCTCGGCCGGCACACCATGGGCGTGCCGGGGCCCGCCACCAGCGGCCTCTCCGCGGGTGTGCACGAACTGCTGCGCGGCGAGGCGGTGCTCGTCACCGACGCCGCCGAGGTCGTCGAACAGGTCGGCGGCATCGGGGAGCTGGCTCCGGACCGGCGCGGACCGGTGCTGCCCCGTGACCTGCTGGAACCGGGAGCCCGGCGTGTCCTCGCCGCACTGCCGGCGAGGAGAGTGGCGGCCGTGGGAGAGGTCGCGAGGGGCGCTCAGACGGCCGAGGACGACGCGATCGCGAGACTGTACGAACTTAGAGCACTTGGTTACGTCGAACGACACGGCGATGGCTGGAAGTTGACACGCCAGGCGATGCTCTCCGCCCGCGAGGGCCGCGGTGAAGATTGACCGAGCGTGTTCGGCCGTCCGGGGGAACCCCGAAGCCCTTGGGGTTTCCCGGAGTTGGGATCCATCGGCCGTCACCGAGAGCGACCGCCGCGACCCTGCCAAGCACCCGGCGACACCGTGCCGCTTACGGGTAAGGCCTCGCTCTTCGCGCACCGCAACACTTCAGTCACGCTACGCTCACGAGGATCCGGGCACAGTCCGGCAACTCGACATCAGACCGACACCTCACGTACTTCACGGCAGAACGGCACAAGGCGACGAATGCCCCAGCACACCTCCGGGTCCGACCGGGCGGCTGTCCCCCCAGCCGCCCGCGACGGTGGCAGCGTGCGGCCGCCCGCTCCCTCGACGCTCGACGAGCTGTGGCGGTCCTACAAGGCGACGGGGGACGACAGGCTGCGGGAGCAGCTGATCCTGCACTACTCACCACTCGTGAAATACGTGGCGGGACGGGTGAGTGTCGGTCTGCCGCCGAACGTGGAGCAGGCCGACTTCGTGTCCTCGGGCGTCTTCGGACTCATCGACGCGATCGAGAAGTTCGACATCGACCGGGAGATCAAGTTCGAGACGTACGCGATCACCCGCATCCGCGGCGCCATGATCGACGAGTTGCGCGCGCTGGACTGGATCCCGCGGTCCGTGCGGCAGAAGGCGCGGAACGTGGAGCGGGCGTACGCGACGCTGGAGGCGCGGCTGCGGCGCACGCCCACGGAGGGCGAGGTCGCCGCCGAGCTCGGCATCGCGGTGGACGAGCTGCACGCCGTGTTCAGTCAGTTGTCGCTGGCGAACGTGGTGGCCCTGGAGGAACTGCTGCACGTCGGGGGCGACGGCGGGGACGGCCTGAGCGTCATGGACACACTGGAGGACACCGCCGCGGACAACCCGGTGGAGGTGGCCGAGGACCGGGAGCTGCGGCGCTTCCTGGCGCGGGCGATCAACACGTTGCCCGAGCGGGAGAAGACCGTGGTCACGCTCTACTACTACGAGGGGCTGACGCTGGCAGAGATCGGCAACGTGCTGGGCGTGACCGAGAGCCGGGTCAGTCAGATCCATACCAAGTCCGTGCTGCAGCTGCGCGCGAAACTGGCGAGCTTCGGCCGTTGAAGCGGCCGTCCGGGGCAGGTCGGCGGGAGTCACTCCCGTCGAGGGTGCCACGTCCGTAAAGTGGTTGACGTGCCAAGGATTAGAGCGGCCTCCGTGGCCGAGCACCGGTCGATGCAGCGTGCCGCCCTGCTGAACGCGGCGCGTTCTTTGTTGTCCGAGGGCGGGACGGAGGCTCTGACCTTCCCGGCCCTCGCCGAGCGGACGGGGCTGGCGCGGTCGTCCGTCTACGAGTACTTCCGGTCGCGGGCGGCCGTCGTCGAGGAGCTGTGCGAGGTCGACTTCCCGGTCTGGGCGGCGGAGGTCTCGGCGGCGATGGCGGCGGCGGACGGGCCCGAGGCCAAGGTCGAGGCGTATGTGCGGCAGCAGCTGGCGCTGGTGGGGGACCGGCGGCACCGGGCCGTTGTGGCGATCTCGGCGAGTGAACTCGATGCGGGGGCCCGGGAGAAGATCCGGGCGGCGCACGGGGGGCTTGTGGCCATGATCGTGGAGGCGTTGGGGGAGATGGGGCACGCGGAGCCTCGGTTGGCGGCGATGTTGCTGCAGGGAGTTGTGGACGCGGCTGTGCGGAGGATCGAGCTGGGGGCGGCGGAGGACCCCGCGGCGATCACCGATGCGGCGGTGTCCATGGCGTTGCGGGGGGTTCAGGGCTGAGGTCTGGTGTGGCTGGGGTGGGGCGTCCGCCCGTGCCGGCGGGGTGCCGCCATTCTCTGGGTCGGGAGCCGCCCCCAGCGGCACGACTGCCCGCAGCCACGGCAGCGTTCGGCCGGGGCGGCTACGGCAGTGGCACCCCCAGCACCGGCAGCAAGCGTGCGGGCCCCCTGTGCAGCAGCCACGGTGGCAGCAGGGTGAGGGGGTCCAGGTAGGTGTCGCCTCTCAGCAGGCCCCAGTGCACGCACGTGGCCGAGCAGTGGGAGCCCGTCGGTTCCACCGTGCCGATCGGCTGGCCCGCCTGGACCTCGTCGCCCTTCGTCACCGACGGGCGTACCGGTTCGTACGTCGTCCGCAGGGGTGGGGTGCCCGTGCCGGGCAGCTCCACCGAGACGACCGGCTTGCCTGCCACCCGGCCGGCGAAGGACACCCTGCCCGCCGCCACCGCCCGTACCGGTGTCCCCGGTGGGGCCGCCAGGTCCACGCCCCGGTGGCCGCGGGCGTACGCCGTCGCGGGGGGCTCCCAGCCGCGCAGGATCAAGGGGCGCGTTCCCACCGGCCAGGTGCGGCCGATGGCCGGTACTGGTGGTGTCGGCGCGGGGGCGGGTGGTGGTGCCGGGGCGTCCGCCCAGGCCATGGGGGCCAGGACAGCAATGGTCAGGGCCACCAGCAACGTCCAGGCCGCTCGCACGTGTCGGTTCGCTCGCATGGCAGGAGCCTTGCGCAGGCCCGCCGATCATGGCTGGATCTGTGGATTACTCCCCGGTTGTGGACAGTGGCGTCACCCGGTACCTCCCGGGTCCCGTACACTTCTTCTGGCGATCCGGGTCACCGGGTCGACTTCGCACGCCCCGATATGAGACGGCCGGCAACGGCCCGTACGTATCAAGCGCCCCTCGGTCCTTCGTGGCACGGCGCGTCGTGGGCGTCAGGCGCGGGAGCCGTCCGGCATCCGCGGCACAACCGAGAAATTCAAGGAGATACGGCCATGGCCGTCGTCACGATGCGGGAGCTGCTGGAGAGCGGCGTCCACTTCGGTCACCAGACCCGTCGCTGGAACCCGAAGATGAAGCGCTTCATCTTCACCGAGCGCAACGGCATCTACATCATCGACCTGCTCCAGTCGCTGTCGTACATCGACCGCGCCTACGAGTTCGTCAAGGAGACCGTCGCCCACGGCGGCACGGTCATGTTCGTCGGCACGAAGAAGCAGGCGCAGGAGGCCATCGCAGAGCAGGCCACCCGCGTCGGCATGCCCTACGTCAACCAGCGCTGGCTGGGCGGCATGCTCACCAACTTCTCGACCGTCTACAAGCGTCTGCAGCGCCTCAAGGAGCTCGAGCAGATCGACTTCGAGGACGTCGCCGCGTCCGGTCTGACCAAGAAGGAGCTTCTCGTGCTCTCGCGCGAGAAGGCCAAGCTGGAGAAGACCCTCGGCGGTATCCGCGAGATGTCCAAGGTTCCCAGCGCCGTCTGGATCGTGGACACCAAGAAGGAGCACATCGCGGTCGGTGAGGCCCGGAAGCTCAACATCCCGGTCGTCGCGATCCTCGACACCAACTGCGACCCCGACGAGGTCGACTACAAGATCCCGGGCAACGACGACGCGATCCGCTCCGTCACCCTGCTCACCCGTGTGATCGCCGACGCGGTCGCCGAGGGCCTCATCTCCCGTTCCCGCGTCGCCACCGGTGACAAGGGCGAGAAGGCCGCGGGCGAGCCGCTCGCCGAGTGGGAGCGCGACCTGCTCGAGGGTGAGAAGAAGGCCGACGAGGCCGAGGCCCCTGCCGCCGAGGGCGAGAAGCCGGCCGAGGCCGCTGCCGAAGAGGCCCCCGCCGCCGAGGCCCCCGCCACGGAGGCCCCGGCTGCCGAGGCTCCGGCCGCCGAGGCTGAGCAGGCCTGACCCGTCAGCGTCCGTGTGACGGCGGGAGCGGTGACATGAAAACCGCTCCCGCCGTTCACCCGTAGGTCAGCGGAGAGTCGGCGGCCCCCGCTACTCCATGGGAGCTGTAGACCCCGTAGATCTTCGATCTTCCAGACTTCGAGAAAGATTCACAGACTCATGGCGAACTACACCGCCGCCGACGTCAAGAAGCTCCGTGAGCTCACGGGCGCCGGCATGATGGACTGCAAGAAGGCGCTGGACGAGGCCGAGGGCAGCGTCGAGAAGGCCGTCGAGGCGCTTCGCATCAAGGGCCAGAAGGGCGTCGCCAAGCGCGAGGGCCGCTCCGCCGAGAACGGCGCCGTGGTCTCGATCATCGCCGACGACAACTCCTCCGGTGTCCTCGTAGAGCTGAAGTGCGAGACGGACTTCGTCGCCAAGGGTGACAAGTTCCAGGCCGCCGCCACCGCGATCGCTGAGCACGTCGCCAAGACCTCCCCGGCCGACCTCGAGGCCCTGCTCGCCTCCGAGATCGAGGCCGGCAAGACCGTCCAGGCGTTCGTGGACGAGGCCAACGCCAACCTCGGCGAGAAGATCGTCCTGGACCGCTTCGCGCAGTTCGCGGACGGCTTCGTGCTCGCGTACATGCACCGCACGATGCCCGACCTGCCCCCGCAGATCGGTGTCCTCGTCGAGCTGGACAAGCCGAACGCCGAGGTCGCCAAGGGCATCGCCCAGCACATCGCCGCCTTCGCGCCGAAGTACCTCTCCAAGGAGGAGGTGCCGGCCGACGTCGTCGAGTCCGAGCGCCGTATCGCCGAGGAGACCACCCGCGCCGAGGGCAAGCCCGAGGCCGCGATCGCCAAGATCGTCGAGGGTCGCCTGAACGGCTTCTTCAAGGACGCCACGCTGCTCGGTCAGCCGTACGCGCTCGACAACAAGAAGTCGGTCCAGAAGGTCCTGGACGAGGCCGGTGTCACCCTGAAGCGCTTCTCGCGCATCAAGGTCGGCATCTGAGTCCGTACGGCGATCGAAGCGCGACCCCGATAGGGTCGACAGCAGTCGTCCCTGTCACTCGCGCAGGCGGCCACGCACGCGTGCGCGACGGACGACAGCAGATCTGACGAGGAGGCCATTGCCGAGCATGGGTTGCGAACGACACCCCACCGGCAATGGCCTTCTTCGTATGTGCAACAGGTGAAAGAGGCGGGATCCCCATGACCACCAAGGCCCAGAAGAGCGACGACGGCAAAGTGCGCGGCCGGTACATGCTGAAGCTGTCCGGAGAGGCCTTCTCCGGTGGCGGGGGCCTGGGCGTGGACCCCGACGTGGTGCACAAGATCGCCCGCGAGATCGCGGCCGTGGTACGGGACGGCGCACAGGTCGCGGTCGTCATCGGCGGCGGCAACTTCTTCCGCGGCGCCGAACTCCAGCAGCGCGGCATGGACCGTGCCCGTTCGGACTACATGGGCATGCTCGGCACCGTGATGAACTGCCTCGCCCTCCAGGACTTCCTGGAGAAGGAGGGCATCGACAGCCGGGTCCAGACCGCCATCACCATGGGCCAGGTCGCCGAGCCGTACATCCCGCTGCGCGCGGTGCGCCACCTGGAGAAGGGGCGCGTGGTCATCTTCGGCGCCGGTATGGGCATGCCGTACTTCTCCACCGACACCACCGCCGCACAGCGAGCCCTGGAAATCGACGCCGAGGCGCTGCTGATGGGCAAGAACGGCGTGGACGGGGTCTACGACTCCGACCCGAAGACCAATCCGGACGCCGTCAAGTTCGACTCCCTCGGCTACGGCGAGGTCATCACGCGGGACCTCAAGGTCGCCGACGCCACCGCCATCACACTGTGCCGCGACAACAAGCTGCCCATCCTCGTCTTCGAGCTTCTGGCGGAGGGCAATATCGCGCGCGCCGTCAAGGGTGAGAAGATCGGCACGCTTGTGGGTGACCAAGGCAGCCGGGACTGACCATGGACCCCGACCAGGGGTGGACAATGTCCTGCCGGTCGGGAACCGTGCAGAAAGAAGACGCGACGCAGCCGGCCGCCGCCACCGCCAAGGAACCGCAGCCGGGCCTACTCAAGACACGCAGGAGCAAGTGGTGATCGAAGAGACCCTCCTCGAGGCCGAGGAGAAGATGGAGAAGGCCGTCGTGGTCGCCAAGGAGGACTTCGCCGCGATCCGCACCGGCCGTGCGCACCCGGCGATGTTCAACAAGATCGTGGCCGACTACTACGGCGCGCCGACGCCGATCAACCAGCTGGCTTCGTTCTCCGTGCCGGAGCCGCGCATGGCGGTCGTGACCCCGTTCGACAAGAGCGCGCTGCGCAACATCGAGCAGGCGATCCGCGACTCCGACCTCGGCGTCAACCCGAGCAACGACGGCAACATCATCCGTGTGGTGTTCCCCGAGCTCACCGAAGAACGCCGCCGCGAGTACATCAAGGTCGCCAAGGGCAAGGGCGAGGACGCCAAGGTGTCCATCCGCTCGGTCCGCCGCAAGGCCAAGGACGCCATCGACAAGCTGATCAAGGACGGCGAGGTCGGCGAGGACGAGGGCCGTCGTGCGGAGAAGGAGCTCGACGACACCACGGCGAAGTACGTCGCCCAGGTGGACGAGCTCCTGAAGCACAAGGAGTCGGAGCTGCTCGAGGTCTGATGAACGACTCCTCCTGGGGCGCTCCGCCACAAGCCGGGTCACACACCGGGTACTGGGGACCGTCCGACCAGGGGCCTGTCCAGGGGGCTGCCCCGGCGGGTCCCGCGTACGATGCGCCTGAGGCGCAGCACACTCGCCCCATGTCCATCGTGCCCGACGTGCCCGCATACGGCGGAAACCAGGATGACGACCGGGGGGCCGCTCGGCTGAGCGGCCCCTTGTTCCGCAACGAGACGCCGCAGGCCCAGCCCCGCGGGTCGTACGACACGCCGCAGACACAGCCCTACGGGGCGGTGCCGCAGAATCCGGAGCCCATGCCCGACGCCCCTCAGCCGGCGCCCGCACCGCAGAAGAAGAGTGCGGGCCGCGACCTGAGCGCGGCCATAGGGGTCGGGGTCGGGCTCGGCGCGGTCATCGTGGCGTCCCTGTTCGTCGTCAAGGCCGTGTTCGTCGGCGTGATCGCGGTCGCCGTCGTCGTGGGTCTGTGGGAGCTGACGAAGCGGCTCGAGGAACGCAAGGGCATCAAGGCGCCCGTGGTGCCGCTCGCGGTCGGTGGCGCGGCCATGGTCGTCGCCGGGTATGCGCGGGGCGCCGAGGGCGCGTGGATCGCCATGGCGCTCACCTCGCTGGCCGTCCTCGTATGGCGCATGACGCAACCGCCCGAGGGCTACCTCAAGGACGTCACGGCGGGCGTCTTCGCGGCGTTCTACGTCCCGTTCCTGGCCACGTTCGTCGCGATGATGCTGACGGCCGAGGACGGCCCCTGGCGCGTCCTGACGTTCCTGGTTCTCACGGTCGTCAGCGACACCGGCGCGTACGCCGTCGGCTGGCGCTTCGGCAAGCACAAGCTCGCTCCGCGCATCAGCCCGGGCAAGACCCGCGAGGGCCTGCTCGGCGCGGTCACCTTCGCCATGGTCGCCGGGGCGCTGTGCGCGCAGTTCCTGATCGACGACGGCACCTGGTGGCAGGGCCTGGTCCTGGGCCTGGCCGTCGCGGCCAGCGCCACGCTGGGCGACCTCGGCGAGTCGATGATCAAGCGGGACCTCGGCATCAAGGACATGGGCACCTTGCTGCCGGGCCACGGAGGCATCATGGACCGGCTTGACTCGCTGCTTCCTACGGCGCCGGTGGTGTGGTTGCTGTTCGTGATCTTCGTGGGGTCCGGGTGACCCGCAGCATGTATGCGGCTTGAGCGAGCCCCCGTCCTTCGGCAGGACGGGGGCTCGCTCTTTCGTAGGGGGACGACCGAGTGGGACTATTCCGGTATAAGCCCCCAAAGGGGGCGTGATCGCCTGGAAGGAGGCGGGCATCATGTCCGACTTCCGAGAAGTGGTCGACGTCGACCGCAGCCCCGAGGACGTCTGGGAGTACATCATCGACCCCGCCCACCTGCCGGAATGGCAGGAGAGCGCCGTCGCCGTGGAGCAGTTGGGTGAGGGCCCGATCCACGTCGGCTCCCGCCTGCGCATCACCCGGCACGTCGGTCGCCGCGACATGCCGTTCCTGATGGAGTTCACCGAGTGCGACCCGCCGCACGCCTGGGGTCTGCGCGCAGTGGAGGGCCCCGTCCGGCCGCGCGTCCACGGCGAGATCACCCCGCTCGACGACGGCCGCCGCTCCCGCGTGACGATGGAGATCGACCTCGAAGGGCGCGGCGTCGGCAAGATCCTCCTCCCCCTCGTCGTCCGCCCGCAGGTCCGCAAGGAACTCCCGCGCGACGAGCAACTGCTCAAGCAACGCCTGGAGCGCACCACCGCGTAATTCACGTCACCGGCGCCGCGATGCCACTGCCGCGGATCCCGCCACGGGACGGCCCGGGTCACACAAGTGGATCTGCGACCGTGGGACAGCCATGCCTAAGCCCGGAGAACTGATGTGATCCAGGCACGAAGAAGCCCCCTACCGGCGATGTTGTCGCCAGTAGGGGGCTGTCTTGTGTCCCGAGGGCCGTCTCAGGACCGTCAGGGCTCCTGGGCCGTGCCGAAGACACCGTCCAGGGCCCGGCGGGCACGCTCGCTGCTGCTGGGCATCAGGTGGGCGTACATCCGCAGCGTCATCGCCGGATCGGAATGCCCGAGGTACTCGCTCACGGCCTTGATGCTCTCGCCCGCGTCCAGGAGGACCGAGGCATGGAAGTGGCGAAGGGCGTGCATCCCGTGTTGCCGGGCGGAGGCGTACGGCTTGCCGGGTTCGGGCGTCGGGATGAGGCCGGCCGCTGACCTCGGAGCTCGAAAAGCAATTCCAGTACGACCCGCTAGTCATAGAGGCCGTTGCCGTCAACAATGGCGACCGAGTCACCGCATTGAGTCCCTACAGCGCTCTAATGGCGAAAGACGGACACAAGCAAATTGGTCGCAAGGAGGCGACATCGAGTTCGGGCCAGGTGGCCTGCGGACTCTCGGCGCGTCGCAGCCCTCCTGCCGCACGAGTGTCTCCCTCAAACATATGAGCGCCCTCCGGGGCCGTCCTCGGGCCGTGAAAGGGCGTTCAGGTGGCCGCAGGTCACGGCCGCCGATGATCAGTTGTGGCTGCGCCGAGGCGCCACCCAAATTCCCGCCAGCACCCCTTCAAGTATTTAAAGTAATAGCGAACGGCGATCGCGAAACGCCCATTCCAAAGGTGAAATCACGAGGTAAACTCAAGAAAATAAAGACCGCATGGAAATGATTCGGGAAGGGGGTGAAAGGCGAGCTTCGCAAGGAAATCAGGCTCACCAGGAGTGAGATTGTGTTCGATCGCGGCCGAGAAGTCTCCGGATCAGCAAGAACGTGCCCGCGACGATCAGGGCCACCCCCGTAAGGATCAAGGCCACCCCGATGGCGATCAGGAGCGTGCCAATAAGGACCAGAAGCGCCCCGATCAGGACCAAGAGCGTCCCGATGATAAGGAGAAAGATCGCGAGGACGGTCACGGTTGTCTCCTGTCCTCCCTCCCACTCAGGCTCCTTCCCATTCCCGGCGCAAACACTCTGCCTCGCGATCACCGACGGCTTGTCGCGGCCAAGAGGTCAGCCCGTGGTCCGCTGGTTTCAATCGGGACCAGCGCTGGGCCGTGCGAGGCAACCCGACGCCGACCAACAACGACAGAAGCCCACGGCATCCGAACTGGTCAGAGCCGTGGGCTTCTTCTGCCTCGCTGGTCGGCGAGACAGATGATCAGTAGACCGGCATGTGCGCGCTCCCCGGTCGTCCTCGGGGTGCGGGCGCTCAAGGTGATCACGACCGCCGAACCCGCCGGGCCGTCCCTGGGCCGTCCCTGGGCCGTCCGAGGCCGGCCAACGCTGACAGTCGGCACCCACGGGTGACCACCCCCACCCCGCTCTGGCCTGGGCCGCCGAAGTTGATCTGCGACACTGGGAGGGTTATGCCTGCACCCGGAGAACTCACATTCGTCGCCCCCCGCGGAGCCAAGAAGCCGCCGCGGCATCTCGCTGATCTCACGCCCGCCGAGCGCAAGGAGGCTGTGGTCGAGGTCGGGGAGAAGCCGTTTCGTGCCAAGCAGCTCGCTCAGCACTACTTCGCGCGGTACGCGCACGACCCGGAGCAGTGGACCGACATCCCGGCCGCCGCGCGCCCCAAGCTGCAGGAGGCGCTGCTTCCCGAGCTGATGACGGTCGTACGGCATCTGGCGACGGACCAGGGGACCACGCGCAAGACGCTGTGGCGGCTGTTCGACGGGACGCTCGTCGAGTCGGTGCTCATGCGGTACCCGGACCGGGTGACGATGTGCATCAGCTCGCAGGCGGGGTGCGGGATGAACTGCCCGTTCTGCGCGACCGGGCAGGCGGGTCTGGACCGGAATCTCTCCACCGCCGAGATCGTCCACCAGATCGTGGACGGGATGCGGGCGCTCAGGGACGGCGAGGTTCCCGGTGGGCCCGCTCGGCTCTCCAACATCGTCTTCATGGGCATGGGTGAGCCCCTCGCCAACTACAAGCGGGTCGTGCAGTCCATTCGGGCCCTCACCGACCCCGCGCCGGACGGGCTCGGGCTGTCCCAGCGCGGCATCACCGTGTCGACCGTCGGGCTCGTCCCGGCGATCCACCGGTTCGCCGACGAGGGCTTCAAGTGCCGACTCGCCATCTCGCTGCACGCCCCCGACGACGAGCTGCGTGACACCCTCGTCCCCGTGAACACGCGGTGGAAGGTGCGCGAGGTCCTCGACGCGGGCTTCGACTACGTCGAGAAGTCGGGGCGCCGGCTGTCCATCGAGTACGCGCTGATCCGGGACATCAACGACCAGGCCTGGCGCGGTGACCGGCTCGGGCGGCTGCTCAAGGGCAAGCCCGTGCACGTCAACCTCATCCCGCTGAACCCGACCCCGGGCTCGAAGTGGACCGCCTCACGGCCCGAGGACGAGAAGGCGTTCGTGGAGGCCATCGCGGCGCACGGAGTGCCGGTGACGATCCGGGACACCCGTGGGCAGGAGATCGACGGGGCCTGTGGCCAGCTCGCGGCCACCGAGCGGTAACCTGGCTGGGTTCCATTGGTCCCACCACATCTTCATATTCCGACAGGGGAGCGCCACAGCGCTGAGAGTGCGGCAAGTGGGCCGCAGACCCTCTGAACCTCGCCCAGGTCATTCTGGGTAGGAAGTTCGGTCACCACTCAAGCTGTTGCGCCCTGCCCGGGCATTCCGGGCGGGGCCGCGTCTCTTCCTGGCCAACCCCAGGAGGAAAACCAGTGCACACCAAGACGTTCGTGGCCGTAGCCGTCGGCCTCGGCCTGATCACGCTGTCCGCGTGCGGGTCGTCGTCCGACAGCGGGGGCTCGTCGGACTCCAAGACCGTCACCCTCGTCAGCCACAACTCGTGGGCCGTCTCCAAGAGCGTCCTCGCGGACTTCGAGAAGCAGTCCGGGTACAAGGTCAAGGTCCTCGAGGACGGCGACGCGGGCCAGGCCGTCAACAAGGCGATCCTGACCAAGGACAACCCGCAGGGCGACGTGTTGTTCGGCGTCGACAACACCCTGCTGTCCCGGGCGCTCGACAACGGGCTGTTCCAGCCGTACGAGGCCAAGGGGCTCGACCAGGTCGACGAGCAGTACCGGCTCGACAAGGACAAGCACCGGGTCACCCCGGTCGACTACGGTGACATCTGCGTCAACTACGACAAGAAGTACTTCGCCGACCACAAGCTGGCCCCGCCGGCCTCCTTCGACGACCTGGCCAAGCCGGCGTACAAGAACCTCCTCGTCACCGAGAACGCCTCCACCTCCTCGCCCGGCCTGGGCTTCCTGCTCGCCACTGCCGCCAAGTACGGCGACGACGGCTGGCAGGGCTACTGGAAGAAGCTCAAGGCCAACGGCGTGAAGGTCGTCGACGGCTGGGAGCAGGCCTACAACGAGGAGTTCTCCGGGTCCGCCGGCGGCAAAAAGGCCAAGGCCGACCGGCCGCTCGTCGTCTCCTACGCCTCCTCGCCGCCCGCCGAGATGATCTACGCAGACCCCAAGCCGACGACCGCGCCCACCGGCGTGGCGACCGGCACGTGCTTCCGGCAGGTCGAGTTCGCGGGGCTGCTGAACAACGCGAAGAACACCAAGGGCGGCAAGGCGCTCATCGACTTCCTGCTCTCGAAGGAGTTCCAGGAGGACATGCCGCTGAACATGTTCGTCTACCCGGTTCTCGCCGGGGCGAAGGTGCCCGCCGAGTTCAGCGAGTACGGGCCCGCCGCCAAGGATCCGCAGACCATGGACCCGGCGAAGATCGCCGACCACCGTGACCAGTGGGTCAAGTCGTGGACCTCGCTCGTACTCAAGTAAGGGGCAAGGCCCGCGGGGGCGCGGCGCGGCTCGGGCTGATGGCCCTGCCCGTCGCGTTCTTCGGCCTGTTCTTCGCCTACCCGGTCGCCGCGATCGTCGCCCGTGGGCTCGACACCGACGGCGGCTGGCAGTTCGGGCGGCTCGTGGACGTGCTCGGGCAGTCCGACATCCGCCACGTCCTGTGGTTCACCACCTGGCAGGCCCTCGCCTCCACCGCGCTCACCCTGATGATCGCCCTGCCGGGTGCGTACGTCTTCGCCCGCTTCGACTTCCCCGGCAAGCAGGTACTGCGGGCCGTCGTCACCGTCCCCTTCGTGCTGCCGACGGTCGTCGTCGGTACGGCGTTCCTGGCCCTGGTCGGGCGCGGCGGTCTGCTCGACGAGCTGTGGGGCGTACGACTCGACACCACCGTCTGGGCGATCCTGCTCGCGCATGTCTTCTTCAACTACGCGGTCGTCGTACGGACGGTCGGCGGCTTGTGGGCGCAGCTCGACCCATGGCAGGAGGACGCGGCGCGGATGCTGGGGGCGTCGCCCCTGAAGGCCTGGAGAAACGTCACTCTGCCGGCCCTCGCGCCCGCCGTGGCCGCCGCCGCACTGATGGTCTTCCTGTTCACGTTCACCTCCTTCGGTGTGGTGCAGATCCTCGGTGGGCCCACCTTCTCCACGCTGGAGGTGGAGATCTACCGGCAGACCTCCGAGATCTTCGACCTGGCCACCGCCGCCGTTCTCACCCTCGTGCAGTTCGTGGCGGTGGGCGCGATCCTCGCCGTGCACGCCTGGACCGTACGGCGGCGGGAGACCGCGCTGCGGCTGGTGGACGCGTCGGTGACGGCGCGACGGCCGCGCGGGGCCGGGCAGTGGGCGCTGCTGGCCGGCGTCCTGGCCACCGTCGTCGTGCTGCTGGTGCTGCCGCTCGCCGTGCTGGTGCAGCGGTCGCTGGGCGCACCGGACTTCGGCTACTACCGGGCGCTGACGTCGTCGGACGGGGGCGTGTTCCTCGTCCCGCCGATCGACGCGATCGGGAACTCGCTTCAGTACGCCGTCGCCGCCACCGCCATCGCGGTCGTCATCGGCGCACTCGCCGCCGCCGCTCTGACCCGGCGGGACGCGGGCCGGTTCGTACGCGGCTTCGACGCGCTGCTGATGCTGCCGCTCGGTGTCTCCGCGGTGACCGTCGGCTTCGGGTTCCTGATCGCCCTCGACGAGCCTCCGCTGGACCTGCGTGCCTCCTGGATCCTCGTACCGCTCGCCCAGGCGCTGGTGGGCGTGCCGTTCGTCGTACGGACCATGCTGCCGGTGCTGCGGGCGGTCGACGTACGGCTGCGGGAGGCGGCCGCCGTGCTCGGGGCGTCGCCGTGGAAGGTGTGGCGGGAGGTCGACCTGCCGATGGTGCGGCGGGCGCTGCTCGTCGCGGCCGGGTTCGCCTTCGCGGTGTCGTTGGGGGAGTTCGGGGCGACGGTGTTCATCGCGCGGCCCGACAACCCGACGCTTCCGGTCGCCGTGGCGAAGCTGCTCGGGCGGGCCGGTGACCTCAACTACGGTCAGGCGATGGCCCTGTCGACGATTCTGATGCTGGTGTGCGCGGTGGCGCTGCTGATCCTGGAGAGGCTGCTCCCCCAGTCTCGAACAGACTCGACCGGGGGCACCCCCATCGACCGGACCGGGGAGTTCTGATGCTGCTGAGCCTTGAGGGCGCGACCGTGCGGTTCGGGGGGCGGGCCGTGCTCGACGCCGTCGATCTCGGGGTCGCCGAGCACGAGGTCGTCTGTGTGCTCGGGCCGAGCGGCAGCGGCAAGTCGACGCTGCTGCGGGCGGTGGCCGGGCTGCAATCACTGGACGCCGGGCGGGTGTTGCTCGACGGGCGTGACCAGGCGGGGGTGCCCGCGCACCGGCGCGGGGTGGGGCTGATGTTCCAGGACCATCAGCTGTTCCCGCAGCGGGACGTGGGCGGCAATGTGGCGTTCGGGCTGCGGATGCAGGGTGCCTCCCGGGGCGAACGGGACTTGCGTGTAGGGGAGTTGCTCGACCTTGTCGGACTTCCCGGGGCCGCCGGCCGGGCCGTGGCCTCGCTCTCCGGCGGTGAGCAGCAGCGCGTCGCGTTGGCCCGGGCCCTCGCGCCCCGCCCGCGGCTGCTGATGCTGGACGAACCCCTCGGGCAGCTCGACCGGTCGCTGCGGGAGCGGCTCGTCGTCGAACTGAGGGAACTGTTCGGGCGGTTGGGCACCACCGTGCTGGCCGTCACCCACGATCAGGGCGAGGCCTTCGCGCTCGCGGACCGGGTCGTGGTGATGCGGGACGGGCGGATCGCCCAGTCCGGTACGCCTCTTGAGGTGTGGCAGCGGCCGGCCGACGCGTTCGTGGCCCGCTTCCTCGGCTTCGACAACGTGGTTCCGGGGACGGTCGCCGGGGAGGCCGCCGTCACGCCGTGGGGCAAGCTGCCCGTCCCCGACGGCGCCCCGCAGGGGACATGCACGCTGCTCGTACGGCCGGCCGGGGTAAGACTGGTGCCCGCGGACGAGGGCCTGCGCTGCACGGTGACCGCCCGCACCTTCAAGGGCACCCATGTCTCCGTGCGTCTCCAGCCGGAGGAGGCGCCCCGCCTGGAGGCGGCGTGCGCGCTGCGGGCTGCGCCCGAGGTCGGGGACGAGGTGGGTGTGGAGTTCGACGCGGCCGAAATCGTCGTGCTCGACTGAGCGGGGCACCTCTAGGGTGTTACGCATGACCCTCCTCACGCATGACAACCACTGCGACGAAATCGCCCACCAGGTGGGCCGGTTGAGGGCCGTGGTGACCTCCGGCGCCGACCTGTCCGCCACCGTGCCGACCTGCCCCGACTGGTCGCTGGAGGAGTTGGTACGGCACACGGGTGCCGCCCTGCGCTGGGTGGAGTTCATCGTGCGCACCCGGGCGCAGGAGGAGGTCCCGATGGAGAAGGTCCCGCTGTACCGGGGGCCGGAGGCCGAGGGCGATCCCGCCGCGCTGGACGCCTGGCTGGCGGAGACCTGCGAGATGCTCGTCGGCGCGCTGCGGGAGGCCGGGCCCGACACCCAGGTGTGGGGGTGGGCAGGGATCCTCACCACCCACTTCTGGGCCCGCCGTATGACGCATGAGCTCGTCGTGCACGGCGCGGACGCCGCGCTGGCCGCGAAGCAGCCGTACGAGGTCGCGCCGGAGGTGGCCGCCGACGCGCTCGACGAGTGGCTCCAGCTCGTGGAGTTCGTGCAGCGGACCGGGGCCTACGAGGCGGCGCGGGACCTGCCGAGGGACGGGCGCAGCATCCACCTCCACGCGACGGACACGCCTCCCGGGCTGAACGCCGAGTGGGTCGTCGAACTCGCCGAGGACGGGGTCTGCTGGCGGCGCGGTCACGAGAAGGCGACGGTCGCGCTGCGCGGGCCGCTGACCGACGTACTGCTCGCCTTCTACCGCCGACAGCCCCTGGACACCCCCGGGCTGGAAGTCGTCGGGGAACGGGAGCTGCTGGAGTACTGGCTGGAAAGGGTCACCTTCGGCTGAGCGGACGTGCCTGTGGCCCGGCCCCGTGCGGGGCCGGGCCACAGACGCGTGCGGGCCGACGGGTGCCGGCGCCGCTACGGGCGTACGGGGTCAGCGCGTGCTGGCCCCGCGGCGGCGCATGCCGAAGAAGATCGCGCCGCCGCCGATCACGACCAGGGCGGCCGCGACGCCGGCGATCACACCGGTACGGGAGCTCGCGCCGGTCTCGGCGAGGTTCGACTCACCGGCCGCCGGCGAGGGGGCGCTGCTCACGGTGCCCGCGGGGGCGGAGCTGTCGCCCTCCGGGGCCGCCGGGGACGGGGGAACCGTCGGCTCGGCGGCCGGGGCCGACGCGGCGTCCGACGGCGACGCGCTGGTGGCCGACTGCGTCGGCGTGGGGGTCGGGGTGGAGGGCGGGGTGGGAGTCGGGCTCGCGCTTTCCTCGGCCTTGCAAGCGGTGGACGGCGTGGTCAGGTTGGGGGCGATGTCCACGTCGAGGTCCTTGCCGGCCTTGACGTGGATGCGGTAGACGGCGTTGGGCTCCCAGTCCTCCTCGAAGGTGACGGTGACGCCATCACTCGACCCCTTGACCTGCCGCTGGCCGACCTTCTTCACGTCGGCGCCGTTGTTCTCCAGGAAGACCGACACGATGGCCGGGGTGCCCTTGGGGTCCACGTCGGTGACCGTGATGACGCCCTTCGCGCCGTCGCACTTGGCTTCGGCGGAGAACTCGTCGATGGTGCTCGCGAGCGCGCTGCCGGCGGCACTGAGCGCGAGAGCGGACGAGGCGGTGGCGACACCGAGGATGCGCACGGAGCGTGCGACGGTACGGCGGGATATGGACACGTTTGTCCTTTACAGATGCGCAACTGCGGGGGGCTGAGGGGGTGATGACGCCCCGACTGGATGGAACAACACCGCCCCCACGAGTCTCCCAGGTCTATAAGCGTTCCATAAGGAGTGTCAATCCGAGCGCCCCTTTCAAGCCCCCGGTTTTGCCATCTCATTAACCTCCGAGGCGTTTCAGCGCGGCCGGAGCCTCCTCGATCCGGTCGACCAACGCGATGCGGGACTGCATCGACCGCTCCCGTGCCAGCGCCTGCAACAAAGGCCAGGTGGGCAGCCGTTGCGTCCAGTGCGCCCGGTCCACGAGCACCATGGGCGTGGGCTCGCCCCGCGACTCGTAGTAGTTGGGCGTCGCGTTGTCGAAGATCTCCTGTACGGTGCCGGCCGCACCGGGCAGGAAGACGACACCCGCGTTGGAGCGGGCCAACAGGCCGTCCTCGCGGGTCGCGTTGGCGAAGTACTTGGCGATGTGCGTGGCGAACGGGTTCGGCGGCTCGTGGCCGTAGAACCAGGTGGGGATGCCGACCGAGGCACCGCCACCCGGCCAACGCCCGCGCACCTCGAACGCGGTGCGCGCCCAGTCGGAGATCGACGGCGTGAAGGACGGGGACTTGGCGAGAAGCCGCAGCGCGTCGTCGAGCATCCCGTCGTCGAACGGGGCCGCGTACGCGCCGAGGTTCGCCGCCTCCATCGCGCCCGGGCCGCCGCCGGTGGCCACCGTGAAGCCGGAGCGGGCCAGTTCGCGGCCGAGACGCGCGGCACCGGCGTACGCCTCCGTGCCGCGCGCCATGGCGTGGCCGCCCATGACGCCCACCACCCGTGCGCCGACGAGGAGTTCGTCCAGGGCGTCCGACACGGAGTCGTCGTGGACCGCGCGCAGCATGGAGGTGAATATGTCCCGGTCCGCCTTCGTCCGCTGGAACCAGACGTACGCGAGCGCGTCGGGCGTGGACTCGTAGCCGTCCGACAGGGACGCGAACAGCTCGTCGGGGGAGTAGACCCGGCCCCGGTACGGATCGAAGGGCAGGTCCGGGATCGGCGGGAAGACCAGGGCGCCGTCCGCGCGGACCTTCGCCGCCGCGTCCTCGCGCATCGCGCAGCCGAGGAAGACGGCGCCCGCGGTGTCGGTGGTGAGCAGTTCGCGCGTACGGTCCGTCAGATCCACGGCCTGGACACGGAATCCGGTGAGGCTGCCGCGCGCCGAGACGGTCGCGTCGAACTCCTCCAGCGTCTCGATCTCACGGTCGTCGTGGTGGGCCGCATGGGCGGGCATCGTCTGCACCCGCCCATGCTGGCACAGCGGGGCTCAGCCCTCGATGGCCGCCGGGTTCATCCATACGACCTCCCAGGTGTGGCCGTCGAGGTCGTCGAAGGCGCGGCCGTACATGAAGTCCATGTCCTGGACCTTGTCCGACGCGGTGCCGCCGGCGGCGACGGCCTTCTCGACCAGCTCGTCCACCTTCTCGCGGGTCTCAGCGCTCAGACACAGCAGGACCTCGCTGGTCTTGGTGGCGTCCGCGATCTCCTTGCCGGTGAAGGTGGCGTAGAAAGGCTTGGTGAGCAGCATCGCCACGATGGTGTCACTGATCACGACGGAGGCCGCGTTCTCGTCGCTGAACTGCGGGTTGAGCGTGTAGCCCAGCTCCGTGAAGAACTTCTTCGAGGCGTCGAGGTCGTTCACGGGCAGGTTGACGAAGATCATCTGCTGGTACGTCGTGGTCATCGGAGTCTCTCCCGTCGGGCGTGTGCTGTTCGCTGGGGTAGACCGGGGGGTGGGGCGGAACTCATCGGCGGGCGGGGATTTTTTCGGGGTGATTTTTTGGGGCGTCAGCCGGCGAGGGGGAGGGCCGACAGTTCGGCCACGAGCAGGGTGAGTGGGGCGAAGAGGGCCAGGAGGGTGCCGGCGCGCAGGGCCGCGGCGCTGCGGAGCATCGTGGTGGGGGCGCCGAGGCGGAGCAGGGCGGCGGTGGTGTCGGCGCGGGCCTGGCGGGCCTCGATGGCGGCGGTGAGCAGCGTCGCGACCGTGCAGCCCGTCACGAGCAGCGTGCCGAGGGTGGTCAGAGGGCCGAACGCGGGGTCGTCCGGGGTGGAGAGGGCGGCCATCGTGTACGTGCCGGACGCGACCGCGCAGACCACGCCCAGGGGGCGGCCGATACGGGTGGCTTCCGCCATGAGGACACGGCCGGCGAGGAGGCGGAGGGCGCCGGGGCGGGCGGTCTGCAGGAGGCGGCCGCACAGGTGGGTGAGGCCGGGGCCGGCCAGGGCGAGGCCCACGGCGGTCAGGGTCCAGCCGATGAGGATGCTGAGGGGGCCGGAGGGCAGGCCGCCGGGGAGCGTGAGGTGGGTGGTCGCCCTGGTGTGGTTTCCGTACGCCTCCACGGCGAGGCCGGCGGCGAGGGTGGCGATGCCCCACGGGAGGCAGGTGGGGGCGGGACGGGGCGGTGGGGGGCCGTGAGGGTCCGGGTCCGGTGCTTGCGGGGGGCCGTCGTGCGCGGTGGCCGGGGGGTGGGTCGCGCCGCCCGGCGCCGGCGGGGGGCCGTCCTGTGGGACGGGAGCCGCCCCAGCGGCACGATGGCCCGCGGGATGACGGGAGGGGGTGGGAGCCGCGTCGGCGGCGCGGCTGTCCGCGCGGTGGCGGGAAGGTGCGTGGGCGGCGTCGGTTGCGGCGCGGCTGTCCGCGGGACGACGGGAGAGCTCGGAGGGCTCGGGGGCGGTGTCTGGTCTGGGCCTGACTCGGGGGCCCAGGGGCAGGTGAGTGCCGAATCTGGCGTATGTGCCGAAGGTTTCGCGGCTTGAGGTGCGGCTCCGGGTGCCGAAGCGGCCGGAGGTGGGGCGGCGGGTGGGGGTGTCGGGGTGTCGGGGGCGTAGGGAGAGGGCGACAGCGAAAGAAGCCGTGGTGGGGAGGAGGGAGAGGAGGGTCAGGGCCGCCGGGAGGGGGAGGGGGATGTCCGCGGCCAGGAACTCCGCGGCGGCGCCGTCGAAGGGCATGCCCGTGAGGTCGCCTCGCAGGTGGAGGAAGACCAGGAGCGCCAGCATCGAGCCCAGGGTGCAGGAGAGGGCTGTCGTCGTCGCCGCGACGGCCATCAGGCGGGCCGGGCCGAGGCCGATCGCCGCGAGGCCGGGGCGTGGGCGGGTGCCGGGGTCGGTGCGGGCCACGGCGAGGGCGAAGTAGACCGTGGCGGCGAGCGGGACGAGGCACCAGGCCAGGCGGAGCACCGAGCCGCCCGGGTCGTCGGGGTGGCTCATCGCGTAGCCGAGGGTGCACAGCAGAAGGAAGCCCGTGCCCGCCGAAGCCGCGGCCACCAGCAGGCGGCGGAGCTGGACGGCGGGATGGGAGCGGCGGGTCAGGCGGAGAGCGAGCACGAGGCCCGGCCTTCCGTCTCCTTGACCGGCGGCAGGTGCACCGTCCTGACGCACCGCCCGTCGAGCAGGGACACCGTACGGTCGGCGAGGGCCGCGGTCTCCGGGTCGTGGGTCGCGAGCACCACCGTGATGCCGTGCGAGCGGGCCGCCGTCGTCAGGGTGCGCAGGACGTGCGCGCGGTCCGCACGGTGCAGCGGCGCCGTCGGCTCGTCGGCGAACAGCACCGACGGCGCCGGGGCCAGCGCCCGGGCGATGCAGGCCCGTTGGCGCTCGGCCTGCGTCAGCTCGTGCGGCCGCTTGCGGGCCTTGTCGCCGACGTCGAGGCGCTCCAGCCACTCCACGGCGGCGACCTTGGCGCGCCGGCGGCTGGTGCCGCGCAGCATGAGGGGGAGCGCGGCGTTCTCCCAGACGTTCAGCTCCGGCACCAGCACCGGCGTCGTGTCGACCCAGCCGAAGCGGTCGCGGCGCAGCCGCTCACGGGTGAGGGGGCCCATGGTGTGCACGGGGACGCTGTTGAACCAGACCTCGCCGCGCCGGGCCGGCACCAGGCCCGACAGGCACCGCAGCAGCGTCGTCTTGCCGCTGCCCCGCGGGCCGCTGACGGCGAGGATCTCACCGTCGCGGACGCCGAGCGAGACGCCGCTGAGCGCGGGGGAGCCGTCGTCGTGGGTGAAGTGCAGCGACCGTGCCCAGAGCACGTCGTTGTCCGGCGGGGCCACCATGGGCAAACACCTCGTTCAGATCAGAAATGCCGTGCGCGATGCGCGAAATCCCCCGTGCGGGGGAACGAAGGCAGGGCCGATCGGTCACTGGCACGCTAGGCAGCCCATGACAGGCATTCGGACAGCACACGGCCCCGGGTCGCCGTTTCTCACTCGGACGGTCGACACCGGGGCCGGTGTTGATCACAGATTCAGTTGATCAGCTTCGTTGATCAGCCTCGTCGCTCACAGCTTCGTCCACGCCTCCGTCAGCGTCGCGCGCAGGATCTGCTCGATCTCGTCGAACGTTTCCTGGTGGGAGATCAGCGGGGGCGCGAGCTGGACGACCGGGTCGCCGCGGTCGTCGGCACGGCAGTACAGGCCGTTGTCGAAGAGGGCCTTGGACAGGAAGCCGTAGAGGACCCGCTCGGTCTCCTCCGCGTTGAAGGACTCCTTCGTCGCCTTGTCCTTGACGAGCTCGATGCCGTAGAAGAAGCCGTTGCCGCGGACGTCGCCGACGATCGGCAGGTCGTGCAGCTTCTGGAGGGTGGAGAGGAACGCGCCCTCGTTGTCGAGGACGTGCTGGTTCAGGCCCTCGCGCTCGAACAGGTCCAGGTTGGCCAGGCCCACCGCCGCGGAGACCGGGTGGCCGCCGAAGGTGTAGCCGTGCAGGAAGGTGTTGTCGCCCCTGTAGAAGGGCTCGGCCAGCCGGTCGGAGACGATGCAGGCGCCTATGGGGGAGTAGCCCGAGGTCATGCCCTTGGCGCAGGTGATCATGTCCGGGACGTAACCGAACTTGTCGCAGGCGAACATCGTGCCCAGGCGGCCGAAGGCGCAGATGACCTCGTCCGAGACCAGCAGGACGTCGTACTGGTCGCAGATCTCGCGGACGCGCCGGAAGTAGCCGGGCGGGGGCGGGAAGCAGCCGCCCGCGTTCTGGACGGGCTCCAGGAAGACCGCGGCGACGGTGTCCGGGCCCTCGAAGAGGATCTGCTGTTCGATCTGGTCGGCGGCCCAGCGCCCGAAGGCCTCCGGGTCGTCGCCGAAGATCGGCGCGCGGTAGATGTTGGTGTTCGGGACCTTGTGCGCGCCCGGGACCAGCGGCTCGAACGGGGCCTTCAGGCCCGGCAGGCCGGTGATGGACAGGGCGCCCTGCGGGGTGCCGTGGTAGGCGACGGCGCGGGATATGACCTTGTACTTGGTGGGCTTGCCGACGAGCTTGAAGTACTGCTTGGCGAGCTTCCAGGCGGTCTCGACCGCCTCGCCGCCGCCGGTGGTGAAGAAGACCTTGTTCAGGTCGCCCGGGGCGTAGTCCGCGAGCCGCTCCGCGAGCTCCACGGCCTTGGGATGGGCATAGGACCACACCGGGAAGAACGCCAGCTCCTGCGCCTGCTTGAAGGCGGTCTCCGCGAGCTCCGTGCGGCCGTGCCCGGCCTGGACCACGAACAGACCCGCGAGACCGTCGAGGTAGCGCTTGCCCTTGTCGTCGTAGATGTGGGTGCCTTCGCCCCGGACGATGGTGGGGACGGGTGCGTTCTCGTACGAGGACATGCGGGTGAAGTGCATCCACAGGTGGTCGTACGCGGACTTGCTGAGGTCCTTTGTGCTCACGGTTATCGGGTTCCCCACATGTAGGTCTGCTTCTTGAGCTTGAGGTAGACGAAGCTCTCGGTGGAGCGCACGCCGGGCAGGGCCCGGATGCGTTTGTTGATCACGTCCAGCAGGTGGTCGTCGTCCTCGCAGACGATCTCGGCGAGGATGTCGAAGGAGCCCGCGGTCATCACCACGTACTCGACCTCCGCCATGTCGCTCAGCGCGTCCGCGATGGACTCCACGTCGCCCTCGACGTTGATGCCCACCATCGCCTGCCTGCGGAAGCCCACGGTGAGCGGGTCCGTGACGGCGACGATCTGCATCACGCCCTGGTCGAGCAGCTTCTGCACGCGCTGGCGCACGGCGGCCTCGGAGAGGCCGACGGCCTTGCCGATCGCGGCGTACGGCCGGCGGCCGTCCTCCTGGAGCTGCTCGATGATGGCGAGGGAGACGGCGTCCAGGTGGGGGCTGCCGTTTTTTGACTCGCGCCCGGAGTCTCTCTGGTCTGCGCTTCGACTGGCCACGGCCTCACTGTGCACGAGGTCTCGTCGGTTCCGCAAGGTGCGACCGATGAAATTCGTTGTTACGAGCGTGCATCTCTGCGAATTCCGTAGCGGTGGCGCGATCAGGGGTGTTGAAAACGTCGAGGCACGGACTAGGCTGGTGTCTCAGTAACTGGACACCCGACCTTGGAGGGCCGGCAGTGAGCACCGAGCTGCGTCGTCTTCGCAATTACATCGACGGTGAGTTCCGGGACGCCGTCGACGGACGGACCACCGACGTGGTCAACCCGGCGACGGGCGAGGCGTACGCGACCGCGCCGCTGTCCGGGCAGGCGGACGTCGACGCCGCGATGGCGGCCGCCGCCGCGGCCTTCCCCGGCTGGCGCGACACGACCCCGGCGGAGCGGCAGAAGGCGCTGCTGAAGATCGCGGACGCCTTCGAGGAGCGCGCCGAGGAACTCATCGCGGCGGAGGTGGAGAACACGGGCAAGCCGATCGGCCTGACCCGCTCCGAGGAGATCCCGCCGATGGTCGACCAGGTCCGCTTCTTCGCGGGTGCGGCCCGGATGCTCGAGGGCCGTTCGGCCGGCGAGTACATGGAAGGGTTGACCTCGATCGTCCGCCGTGAGCCGGTCGGCGTCTGCGCGCAGGTCGCGCCGTGGAACTACCCGATGATGATGGCCGTGTGGAAGTTCGCCCCGGCGATCGCCGCGGGCAACACCGTCGTGCTGAAGCCGTCGGACACCACCCCCGCGTCCACCGTGCTGATCGCCGACATCGTGGGCTCGATCCTGCCCAAGGGCGTTTTCAACGTCATCACCGGCGACCGCGACACCGGCCGCCTCATGGTCGAGCACCCCACTCCGGCGATGGCGTCCATCACCGGTTCCGTGCGCGCGGGCATGTCCGTCGCCGAGTCGGCGTCGCGGGACCTCAAGCGGGTCCACCTGGAGCTGGGCGGCAAGGCGCCGGTCGTCGTCTTCGACGACACCGACATCGCCAAGGCCGTCGAGGACATCTCCGTGGCGGGCTTCTTCAACGCCGGCCAGGACTGTACGGCGGCGACCCGCGTCCTCGTCCAGGAGGCCATCCACGACGAGTTCGTCGCGGCGCTGGCGAAGGCCGCGTCCGAGACGAAGACCGGGCAGCCGGACGACGAGGACGTGCTCTTCGGCCCGCTGAACAACCCCAACCAGCTCAAGCAGGTCTCCGGTTTCATCGAGCGCCTCCCCGCCCACGCCAAGGTCGAGGCGGGCGGCCACCAGGTCGGCGAGCGCGGCTACTTCTACGCCCCGACCGTCGTCTCCGGCCTCAAGCAGGACGACGAGATCATCCAGAAGGAGGTCTTCGGACCGGTCATCACCGTCCAGTCCTTCTCCGACGAGGAGCAGGCGGTGGCCTGGGCCAACGGCGTCGAGTACGCCCTCGCGTCGTCGGTGTGGACCAGGGACCACGGGCGTGCCATGCGGATGTCCAAGAAGCTGGACTTCGGGTGCGTGTGGATCAACACGCATATTCCGCTGGTTGCGGAGATGCCGCATGGTGGGTTCAAGAAGTCCGGGTACGGCAAGGATCTTTCGGCGTACGGGTTCGATGACTACACGCGGATCAAGCATGTGATGACGTCTTTGGACGTGTAGTCCGGCTGCGGGTCCGTGGGGGCTTGTCGCGCGATTCCCCGCGCCCCTTCGGGGCGCGGGTGTGCGGCATGCTTTCCGGGTGCGCCCCTTGCTGAAGACCTCCCTGCCCCGCCGGTCCCTCCTGCGTGTGCTCGGTGGCGCCGCCGTTCTCGGTGGTCTCGGCGGCTGTGGGGTGCCCGCCGCCTATGTGCCGCCCCGGGAGCGGGCCGCCGTTGATCACTCAGGGGATGAGAAGCGGCTGAACTGGGCGAACTGGCCCCTCTATGTCGACACCGACGACGACAACCCGAACGTGCGGCCCACGCTGGAGGGGTTCGAGGAGCGGAGCGGGATTTCCGTCGACTATGTCGAGGAGATCAACGACAACGACGAGTTCTTCGGCAAGGTCAGCCCCGCGTTGATGAACCATCAGTCGACGGGCCACGACCTGATCGTCATCAGCGACTGGATGTGCGCGCGGTTCGTGCGGCTGGGCTGGGTGCAGGAGATGGACCGGGCGCGGCAGCCGAACGTCACCGAGCACCTCGACCCGCTGTTGCGGTCGCCCGCCTTCGACGCCGGGCGGCGGTTCACGGTGCCGTGGCAGTCCGGGATCACCGGGATCGCGTACAACCGGCGGAAGCTGGGCCGGGAGATACGCCATGTCTCCGACCTGTGGGCGAGCGATCTGAAGGGCCGGGTCACTCTCCTGTCCGGTCTCGACGAGGCGTTCGCGTTGCTGATGCAGGGCAACGGAGTCGACGTCACCCGGTGGACGGCCGACGACTTCCACGCCGTGTGCGACCAGGTGGCCGCGCAGGTGAGCACGGGGCAGATCCGCCGCTTCACCGGCAACGACTACACCAAGGACCTGGTCAGCGGTGATGTGCTGGCGTGCCAGGCCTACTCGGGTGACGTGATCCAACTCCAGGCGGACAACCCCGACATCCGCTTCGTCGTGCCCGAGGAGGGTGCGGAGCTGTGGTCGGACTCGCTGATGATCCCGAATCTGGCCCGCCACAAGGCGAACGCCGAACGGCTCGTCGACTACTACTACGAGCCCGAGGTCGCGGCCGGACTCGCGGCCTGGGTGAACTACGTGTGCCCCGTCCCGGCGGCCCGCGAGGTCCTGGCCGCCTCCGACGACGAGGACACGGCCGCCCTCGCCGACAACCCGCTGATCTTCCCGGACACGACGATGCGTGAACGCCTCGCGATCGCACGGGACATCACGGGCGCGGAGCGGCTGGAGTTCGCGAAGCGGTGGAACGCGATCGTGGGGTTGTGACTCCGCTGGTCGGAGAGCGCGACGCTCTCCAGCGGGCCCCGTCCCCCGCCTGGCCCGACGCCAGTTCCACCACCGTCACGTCCGAAGGTGCCCCGACCCGGGCCGGCGGGCCCCACGCGCCTCCCCGCCCCTGACCGAGGGCACGCCGGTGTGCGTCATCGCGGTCGCCGACCAGGGCCCGGGCTGCCGGAGAAGGAGGCCGAGCGGGCTCGCCCACGGCACCGGCCCCGCCTGACAGCCCTTTCCGACCGGCACGGCACGGACTGGCCGGCCTTCGTGGAGTGCTCACCCGAACACCGGCCCGGCGCTCGCTACTTGAGCGCCGCCTGCGCGATCCGCGTTGCCACCGGGTTCATGCCCTCACCCTTCGCGTCCGTGGAGTTGACGGAGTAGACGAGGGTTCGGCTCAGGTCGCGGGTGGCGCCGAGCATGGTGCTGTAGCCGTAGCGGGCGCCGGTCTTGAGCCAGTAGACGGTGCCCTTGTACTCGTAGCGCATCAGTCCGGCGGTCATCGTCGCTCCTTTGATGTCCGGCGGGAGCGTGAACATCTCGCGCAGCTGGGGCTCGGGAACGAGGTCGCCGCGGAACAGGCGCGTCAGCAGCCGCTCCAGATCGGCGGTCGTGGAGATCATGCCGCCCGCCGCCTCGTCGGCGGGGATCCAGTCGGTCACGTCGACGAACTCGGTCGTGCCGTCGGGGCGCTGCACCGCCTGGTACCCGTGGTGGTGCGGGCCCTTGATGCGGGCGTCGGTGCCGGGAAAGAAGGTGTGGTGCATTCCGGCGGGACCAAAGACGCGCCGCGCGGCCTCCGAGGCGTACGAGTGGCCGGTCACCTTCTCGATCAGCAGGCCCAGGACCGTGTAGTTGATGTTGAGGTAGTGCTGCTGGGCCCCCGGGGCGAACTCCGGGCCCTTCGCCGCCGCGGAGGCCACGACCGCCGGCGGGGTCCGGTACTCGAAGCGGTGCTCGTACAGCTCCTCGAAGGAGTTCCCGAGGCCGTCCCCGGGCTGGATGCCGCTGGTGTGGTTCAGCAGCTGCCGCACGGTGATCGGCTGGAAGCCCTCGCCGAGCAGACCGGGGAGATACCGCTGGACCGGCGCGTTCAGGTCGACCCGGCGCTCCGCGGCGAGCTGCAGGACGACGGCCGCCGTCACCACCTTCGTCGTCGAGCCGGCCCGGAAGCGTGCGTCGGGGTCGGCCGGGCGGCCGCTCTCCAGGTCGTGCACCCCCGCGCTGCCGTGCCAGCGGCCGCCGGTGCCGCCGACCCGGACGAGGGCCGCGGTCGCGTCCTTGTCCGGCAGCCCCTTCAGCGCGGCGCGCAGGGCCTCGCGGTCCAGTGCGTCCGTGCCCTGCACGGCGGTCCGGGGCGACGCCGACGCGGCGAACGCGGGGGCGGCGAGCGGGCCCGCCGAGAGGGCGAGGACGAGGGAGGCGGCGAGGACGGTGGTGCGGCTGCGTGCGTGCATCAACTGCTCCTGAGGAGGTCGGTGGAGGAATCGTGATCACCCTCCGGCCGTACGTCGCCGCGCGGATCGTCGCCGAGTAGGGTGCGCGCCCCTGGGTGAGCCCCGATCAAATGCCATGTGAGTCAAGGGGGTTGTCAGGGAGGCCCCCTACGGAGGCGAAAAAGTGTTATCGGCGCGGCCTTCACCCCGTCTCCTCACTGTGATGCCGGACATAGCCAACATCCCAGGTCGGCCTGAGAGGGTGCGTGCAGAAAAGTAGGGACATCAGCCACCGCACCAGCCACCGAAAGGGCCCCGTGGACACGCACGCCTGGCGCTCGACCATCGCCGCCGCGCAGGCCGGCGACCGGCAGGCGCTGGACGAGCTGGTCGAGGGCTGGCTCCCGCTCGTCTACAACATCGTCGGACGCGCCCTGAACGGTCACGCGGACGTCGACGACGTCGTCCAGGAGACGATGCTGCGGGCCGTCGACAACCTCGGTTCGCTGCGCGACCCGGACAGCTTCCGCTCGTGGCTGGTCGCGATCGCCATGCGGCAGATCCGGGACCGGGCCCGCCGCAGGACGCCCGACCGTCTGGAGGGGTCCGGGGCACAGGACGCCGCCGACTTCGCCGAACTCACCGTGCTGCGGCTCCAGCTGGAGGGGCAGCGGCGCGAGGTCGCGGAGGCGGTGCGCTGGCTGGACGACGAGGACCGGCAGCTGTTGTCGCTGTGGTGGCTGGAGGTCGCGGGCGAACTCACCCGGCGCGAGCTCGCCGCGGCCGTCGGGATCAGCCGGCAGCACGCCGCCGTACGCGTCCAGCGCATGAAGGAGCGCCTGGAGACCTCCCGCGGCATCGTGCGGGCCTTCGACGGCGCCTGCCCCGACCTCCGCGAGCTGACCGCCCGCTGGAACGGGCGGCCCGAATCGGTGTGGCGCAAACGGTTGGCCCGGCACATCCGGCGCTGCGGCCACTGCGGGGACACGCGGGAGTCGGTCGTACCGGCGGAGCGCCTGCTCGTCGGGATCGCGCTCGTCCCGGTCCCGGTCGGCTTCACCCTCTCGTTCGCCCTCGGCGGCAAGACGGCAGCGGCCGCCACCGCCGCCGGCACCTCGGCCGGCTGGTCCGCCAAGGTGCTGAGCGCGCTGACCAAGCCGGCCGTGGCGATGACCGCGGGCGCCACCATCGTGACGGGCGGCGCCTACGTCGTCGTACAGACCCCGGACGATCCGCCGCCCCGGGCCGCCGCCTCGCCCACGGCGGCGACCACCCCAGGACCGCCGTCGTCGCCCACCCCCCCGCCCAAGCCCTCGGCGTCACCGTCCCCCTCGCAGTCGCAGTCGCAGTCGCAGCCGCCCTCCACGGCACCGTCGAAGAAGGCCGACGTCTACGGCAGTGTCGTCGACGCGGTCGACCGGGCACCCGACCCGAACGCGAAGCCCGCGGCCCTGCCACACCGGCCGGAGACCGGCGTCACCAGCACCGGCGGCGCGCACGCCACCATGAACCACCGCGGCGACAACGTGACGCTCAGCGGCAAGGGCTACGTCCTCGTCCGCTGGCAGATCTCGCCGCAGTACCGGGCCGGCGGCCTGGTCATGCCGACCTGGACCGGCCTGAAGGGCAAGCTCTTCCACGTGGCCTCGGGCGGCGGCCGTCGCATGGACGACCCCGTCAGCAGCACCGACCCCTCCGCCACCGGCATGGGCAACTCGACCGTCGGCTACGCCGTCCCGCCCTCCGGCACCCAGCAGATGTGGCAGAACGAGTACTTCTACGTCGACGGCAGCGTCACCCTCACCGTGAACGAGCGGGGCGCCGACTACGGCCTGAGCGTCTTCCCCACGACCTGGGACAACGCGGAAAAGGACGTGCTGACCGGTCCCCCCGAGGGCGCCAGGCGCTACGGCCTCGTCCGCGACACCGGCGACGACGGCACCCCCGTGCCGCAGTACGTCACCCGTGCGACCCCGGCCGACCCGGCGACGGTGCCTCAGCGCTCGCGCGTGTAGCGGTCCTGGGCGGCCATCACCTCGTCCCCGTGGTCGTGCGCCCACACGCCGAAGGCTTCGATCGGCGCGATCAACGTCCGCCCCAGCTCGGTGAGTTCGTACTCCACACGCGGCGGCGACCCGCCGTACGCCCGCCGTGCGAGGAGCCCGTTGAACTCCAGTCGGCGCAGGGTCTGCGTCAGCACCTTCGGGCTGATCCCGCCGATGTGTGCCTGCAGCTCGCCGGGGCGCCTGGGGCCGTCCTTGAGGGCCCAGACCACCACGGGGTTCCAGGTGTTGGAGACGAGGTCGAAGGCGAGCCGGGTCCGGCAGTCGGCGAGGAACGTGTGGTCGATGGTCACTTACCGAATGGTGCCCGAGCGGCTTCCTAGTGTCGTGCGTGTCGTGCGGAACGTGCGGCACGGACTGGGGAGGCACGGATGCGCATAGGGATTCTCGGCACCGGTGGGATGGCGGACGCGCTGGGGACGCAGTGGCGGCGGGCGGGACACGAGGTCCTCGCAGGCGGCCGCCGCTCGGGCGGGCTGCGGGAGGCGGCGGAGTTCGGGACGGACGCGGTGCTGCTGGCGGTGCCGTACGAGGCCGTGGTCGACGTGGTCGCCGACCTCGCGGACGTGCTGTGCGGGCGGGTGCTGATCGACTGCACCAACCCCGTGGGCCCGGGCTTCCGCCTGCTCACCTCCGGCGGGCCCGCCGCGGCCGAACGCATCGCCGCCGCCGCGCCCAGCGCACACGTGGTGAAGGCCTTCAACCTCTGCCACGAGGACGTCTGGCGGCTCACCCCTCCCGTCTTCGACGGCCGGCCCCTGGCGGTACCGCTCTGCGGCGACGACCAGGGAGCGCTGTCGGTCGTACGCCACCTCGTCCGCGACCTCGGCTGCGAGCCCCTGGACGCGGGCGGCCTGGACCGGGCGGGCCTGGTGGAGGCGACGGCCGCATTGCTCATCGGACTGTGGGTGGGCGAGACGGCGGACGCCCAGGCGATCGCACCGCCGCTCTCCTTCGCGGTGCCGCGCGCCTAGGGCGCGACACGCGCTAGGTGTATTGACCCGCAGCGTTGTTCACGCGGCTGATCGCGCGGGCCGGGCCCCGTGTCTGCGGCGTGATCCACACGACAGGTCCTAGAGGTCCCGCAGTGCAAGGAGTACGTCGACGCGGTTGGTCGTGATCGAGTCGACGCCCATGTCCAGCAGGCGGCGCAGGGAGCGGCGGGTGTCCGGCGTCCAGACGGAGAGAAGGTGACCGTCGTGGTGGACGCGTTCGGTGAGGGTGCGGTCGACCAGCGTGAAGCGGTAGTTGAGCCAGCGGGGCCGTATCGCGGCGAGCAGCGCGGGTCGCGGTGGGGCCAGGGTCGTCCAGGTGAGGGCGATCTCGGCGGACGGGTCGGCGGCGCGGACGGCGAGCATGGCGGGGGCGCCGGCGCAGTAGTACACGCGGTCCTGCGCGCCGCTCTCGCGGATGACGTCCACGACCCGGCGGGCCGCCCGCACATCCGGCGTGCCCGGCAGGTCGAGCATCACCCGGCTGCCGTCGGTCGCCGCCAGCGCCTCCGCCAGCGTCGGCACCCCGCCCTCCGTCAGCTCGTGCACCTCGGCCGCCGACAGCGACAACAGCGGACGGTCCCGCTCCCACAGCCGCTTCAGCGTCTCGTCGTGCAGCAGCACCGGCACGCCGTCCCGGGTGAGCCGTACGTCGATCTCGACCGCGTCCGCGCCCCGTTCGAGCGCGGAACGCAGCGAGTCGACGGTGTTCTCACGGACGCGGTAGGGGTCGCCGCGGTGGGCCACGGCAGTCACGTTCTGCATGGGCCCCATTGTGGTGGTGGTCAGGAGGCGAGCCATCCGGAGGTGTAGGTCTTGATCTCGTCCTTGATACGGGACTTGCCGGCCGCGTCGAGGAACGACGCCTCCACCGCGTTGCCGGCGAGGTCCGCCAGGCCCCGCTCGTCGAGGTCGAGGAGGCGGGCGGCGACCGCGTACTCGTTGTTGAGGTCGGTGCCGAACATCGGCGGGTCGTCGGAGTTGATGGTGACCAGGATCCCGGCGCGCGTGAACTCCTTGATCGGGTGCTCGTCGAGGATGCGGACCGCGCGCGTGGCGATGTTGGAGGTCGGGCACACCTCCAGCGCGATCCGGTGCTCGGCGAGGTGCGCGAGGAGCTTCTCGTCCTGAGCGGAGCTCGTGCCGTGCCCGATGCGCTCGGCCCGCAGGTGGGTGAGGGCGTCCCACACCGTCTCCGGGCCGGTCGTCTCACCCGCGTGCGGCACCGAACGCAGCCCCGCCGCGATGGCCCGGTCGAAGTACGGCTTGAACTGCGGGCGCGGTACGCCGATCTCGGGCCCGCCCAGCCCGAAGGAGACCAGCCCCTCGGGGCGCAGGCGGTCGTCGGTGGCGAGCCGGGTCGTCTCCTCGGCGGCCTCCAGACCGGCCTCGCCGGGGATGTCGAAGCACCAGCGCAGCACGGTCCCGAACTCGGCCTCGGCCGCCTTGCGCGCGTCCTCGATCGCGTCCATGAAGGCCGCCTCGTCGATACCGCGCCGGGTGGAGGAGAACGGGGTGATGGTCAGCTCCGCGTACCGCACCTGCTGGCGGGCCAGGTCCCGGGCCACCTCGTAGGTCAGCAGCCGCACGTCCTCGGGGGTGCGGATCAGGTCGACGACGGACAGGTACACGTCGATGAAGTGGGCGAAGTCCGTGAAGGTGAAGTAGTCGACCAGGGCCTCGGGGTCGGTGGGGACCTTGGAGTCGGGGTGGCGGGCGGCGAGCTCGGCGACGATGCGGGGGGAGGCGGATCCCACGTGGTGGACGTGCAGTTCGGCCTTCGGCAGTCCGGCGATGAAGGCGTTCAGGTCACGCGGGGTCTGAGGGTCGACGAGGTGCTCGGTCAAGGGTGCCTCCCCGGGCAGGGCGCCGGGCACGTGTGGCGGTGCGGCGCGGGTGATCGGCTGATCGGTTGCAGGGTCATCGTAGGCCGGGGGCGAGGGGGCGAGGGGGCGAGGGGGCGAGGGGGCGAGGGGGCGAGGGGGCGAGGGGGCGAGGGGGCGAGGGGGCGAGGGGGCGAGACGGCGAGAGGGCGAGAGGGCGAGACGGCGAGACGGCGAGACGGCGAGACGGCGAGACGGCGAGAGGGCGAGGGGGCGAGAGGGCGAGAGGGCGAGACGGCGAGACGGCGAGAGGGTGAGACGGCGAGGGGGCGAGAGGGTGAGACGGCGAGGGGATGCGGTGGCGGGTGTGGAACCTCGCGGTGAGGTGCGGTCGTCCCGAGCAGTGAGGTGCGGTCGTCCCCGGGCGGTGAGGTGCGGTGGGACCAGGCATTCGAGCGTGTGTGGTGAGGCCGTAGCATGGCGGGACGATCGACAAGGGGGACGGACATGACAGACGCAGCGCAGCCGAGCGGGGATGCCGGGGGCGGTCACGACCCCTGGGCGCCGCCCGAGAGCAGGCCGTCCCTGAGCAAGGACCAGACGCCCGGCGCCCCGCAGCCGCCGTCCGTGCACGACCAGGCGACGATGGCCGCCCTGCCGACCGACGGTTTCGCCGCCCCTGGCCCCACCTCGGCCAACTACGCCCCGCCCGGCTACCCTCCGCCCGGTGCGACGCCTCCCGTCGGCGGCCCCGGCCCCGGCGTGCCGCCCCCGCCCGTCGCCCCCACGGGTCCCGCCACCTCCGGCGGATACGGCTACCCCGGCTACCCGCAGGGCTACGGCTGGTCCGGGATGCCGATGGCCCCGCAGAACGGCATGGGCCTCGCCGCGATGGTGCTGGGCATCCTGTCCTGCTGCCTGTTCTGCCTGTACGGCGTGGTCTCGCTCGTGCTCGGCATCCTCGCCGTGGTCTTCGGGGTCAAGGGCCGCCGCAAGGCTGAGCGCGGCGAGGCCAACAACCACGGCCAGGCCCAGGCGGGCCTGATCATGGGCGTCATCGGCATCGTCCTCGGTGTCGCCGTGATCGTCCTGCTGGCGATCGGGATCACGGCTGCGATCAACGACGATTCGAACTACGACGACGATGACTACTACGGCGCCTTCCAGCCCGCCGTGTCGGTGTCCGCACCCGTGAACCGCTGAGTACCGGCGGGTACCTTCGCAAGCTCCCCAAACGCTTTCCCCCGCGGTGAGCTGGGCCACTACGATGCTGGCTGTCAACGAGGGGAGAGCAGTTCATGTCTGACACCAATCCCGGCCCCGGTGGGTTCGGACCGCCGTCCCAGCCGCCGGCGGGGGGATACGCCTATCCGCAGCCCGGCCAGCAGCCCACCCCGGGCTACGGCTATCCGAACCAGGGTCCGTCCTACCCGGCCGCGCCTCCGGTTGGCTACCCGCAGGCGCCCGGCTACGGGATGCACCCGCAGCCGAGTAACGGTATGGGCACCACCGGACTGGTGCTGGGCATCATCGGCGTGGTGTGCAGCGTGACCTTCTTCCTGTGGTTCTTCGGGGTCATCCTCGGGATCCTGGCGATCATCTTCGGCGCAGTCGGCCGGGGGAAGGCCAACCGCGGGGAGGCGACGAACAAGGGCGCGGCGACCGCGGGGCTCGTCTGCGGCATCGTGGCCACGGTGATCCTGCCGCTGCTGGGGCTGCTGCTCTTCGCGAGCGTCATGAGCATGGCCTGACCTGCGCCCACGCGCGTATGTCAGCGGAGGGCCGGCCCATGGGCCGGCCCTTTCTCATGCCACCTGGCTCCGCAACCGCTCCCGCGCCTCCATCAGCGCGAACCCCAGCAGGTTCGGCCCCCGCCAGTGCTCGGGGTTTCCGGCACGCTCGTCGTCCGCGGCGAGCCCGATGCCCCACACCCGGTCCAGCGGGCTGGCCTCGACCAGCACCCGGCCGCCCGTCCCCAGCAGGAACTCCCGCAGGTCCGCGTGCGCGGCGAACTTGTGGACGCTGCCCTCGACGACGATCCCGAACCGCTCCCGCTCCCACACGGACTCGTCGAAGCCCCGCACCAGCCGCCCGGCCTTCTTGGCGACCGCGGGGCTCGCGGCGGCGACGGCTTGCCGCTGCGCCTCGGCATCCCCGAACAGCCGCGCCTTCGAGGCCATCATCCAGTGCTCCGCCGTCGCGTACTCCACCCCGTCCACCGTGAACGGCGACGGCCACCACTGGCTCAGGCAGCTCGCGCCCACCCGCCCGTCGGGCCGCGGCCGGTGCCCCCAGAAATGGAGGTACTTGACCCTCGCCCCCGCGCGGACCTCCCCGAGCAGGGTGTCCCAAGAATCGATCTTTCCCATGCCGGCGAGTCTGGCACGCACCACTGACACTCCGTCCTTTCTTTTCCGTGCCGACTCGACACCTGGTCGACAGATTCCGTCGCGTAACCAAAAGGCAACAACGGAATCCCTTGTTGCAGTGGCACGGCTCTGTCAGGATCGGCACTCAAATCGAGCTGGAGCTACGTCACCCGCCCCCGGACGGGGCGGCGGCGAGGAGAGCGACATGCAGAACCCGGGCACCGCCACCCCGGACCGATTTCCCGCCCAGGAGCGTTTCGCGGACGGCGCGCAGTACCTCGCGGGCCGCCTGACGAAGGGCACCTCGGGGCACACCCACACCGTGGTCGATCCGGCCACCGGCGAGGAGGTCTTCACGTACGACCTCGCGGGCGCCGACGACGTCGACGCGGCCGTCGCCGCCGCGCGCGAGGCGTTCCCGGGCTGGGCGGGTGCCACGCCGGGCGAGCGCTCCGACGCCCTGCACCGCTTCGCCGCGGTCCTCGCCGACCGCGCCGAGGACTTCGCCCGGGCCGAGTCGCTCCAGTGCGGCAAGCCGCTGAAGCTGACCCGCGAGTTCGACGTCCCCGGCACGATCGACAACACCGCGTTCTTCGCGGGTGCGGCCCGGCATCTCCAGGGGCAGTCCGCGGGCGAGTACTCCGGCGACCACACCTCTTATGTGCGCCGCGAGCCGATCGGCGTCGTCGGCTCCATCGCGCCCTGGAACTACCCCCTGCAGATGGCCGCCTGGAAGATCCTCCCGGCGATCGCGGCGGGCAACACGATCGTGCTGAAGCCCGCCGAACTCACCCCGCTCACCTCTCTGCTCTTCGCCCAGGCCGCCACCGACGCGGGCATCCCGGACGGCGTGATCAACATCGTCACCGGTACCGGCAGGGAGACAGGGGAGCACCTGGTCGGCCACTCCGACGTGGCGATGACGTCCTTCACCGGCTCCACCGCCGTCGGCAAGCGGGTCGCGGAGATCGCCACCGCCACCGTCAAGCGCCTCCACCTGGAGCTGGGCGGCAAGGCACCCTTCGTGGTCTTCGACGACGCCGACCTCGACGCGGCCGTCCACGGCGCGGTCGCGGGCGCGCTCATCAATACCGGCCAGGACTGCACGGCCGCCACGCGCGCGTACGTGCAGCGGCCCCTCTATGAGGCATTCGTCGAGAGGACGGCGGCCCTCATGGAGACCGTCCGGCTCGGCGACCCCTTCGCGCCCGGCACCGACCTCGGCCCGCTGGTCTCGCACGCCCAGCGCGACCGGGTCGCCGCCTTCGTCGACCGTGCGCGTGCCTACGCGCGCGTGGTCACCGGCGGTGAGGCGCCAGGAGGGGGCCTCGAGAAGGGCGCGTACTACCGGCCCACCCTCATCGCCGACGCACCCCAGGACGGCGAGGTCGTCCAGTCCGAGATCTTCGGCCCGGTCCTCGTCGTCCTGCCCTTCGACACCGACGACGAGGGCATCCGCCTCGCCAACGACACCCCGTACGGCCTCGCGGCCTCCGCGTGGAGCCGGGACGTCTACCGCGCGAACCGGGCCACGCGCGAGATCAAGGCGGGGTGCGTGTGGGTCAACGACCACATCCCGATCATCAGCGAGATGCCGCACGGCGGCTCCAAGGCGTCCGGCTTCGGCAAGGACATGTCCGCGTACTCGTTCGACGAGTACACCCAGATCAAGCACGTCATGTTCGACAACACCGCGGTGGTCCGCAAGGAATGGCACCGCACCGTCTTCGGGGACAGATAAGCACCGACAGCAGCGACAGGCCGCCGACCACGGCCGCTCCCTTGAAAGGGCAACCACGCGCATGGAGCAGTACGAGCCCGAACGCCTGTCCCCGGCCCAAGTGGCCGCCATCAGGCGCAGCTTGCGAAGCGGCCGGGCCGCCATGACCCGCCGTTCGCTGCTGCGCGCCTCCGCGGGCGGAGCGCTGGCGCTGGGCGGCCTGGGGACGCTGAGCGCCTGCGGGATCCCCGCGGCCGCCAAGACCGAGGGCGGCACGTCCGCCGAGGACCACTCGGCGAAGGAGAAGACGATCACCTTCTCCAACTGGACCGAGTACATGGACGTCGACGACAGCGGCAAGCACCACCCCACGCTGGACGCCTTCACCCAGCGCACCGGCATCAAGGTCAAGTACACCGAGGACATCAACGACAACAACGAGTTCTTCGGCAAGATCAAGCCGCAGCTCGCCGCGGGCCAGGACACCGGGCGCGACATCATCGTCCTCACCGACTGGCTGGCCGCCCGGCTGATCCGCCTGGGATGGGTCCAGAAACTGGACCCGTCCTTGCTGCCGCACGCCTTCGCCAACCTGTCCCAGCAGTTCCGCAGCCCCGACTGGGACCCGGGTCGCGCCTACTCGTACCCCTGGCAGGGCATCTCGACGGTCATCGCGTTCAACAAGAAGGCCCTCGACGGCGTCGAGGTGAAGTCGGTCTCCGACCTGCTCGACAACCCCCGGCTCAAGGGCCGCGTCGGCTTCCTCACCGAGATGCGCGACACCATGGGCATGACCCTGCTCGACATGGGCAAGGCCCCGGAGAAGTTCAGCGACGACGACTACGACGCCGCGATCGCCCGCCTCCAGAAGGGCGTCGACAACGGCCAGATACGCCGCTTCACCGGCAACGACTACACGTCCGACCTCGCCAAGGGCGACCTGGCCGCCTGTATCGCCTGGGCCGGTGACGTCGTCCAGCTCAAGGCGGACAGCCCCGACGTCGACTTCGTCATCCCCGACAGCGGCTATCTGACGTCCAGCGACAACATGCTGATCCCCAACAAGGCCCGTCACAAGACGAACGCCGAACGGCTCATGGACTACTACTACGAGCCGCGTCCGGCCGCCGAGCTCGCCGCCTACATCAACTACGTCTGTCCCGTCGACGGAGTGAAGGCCGAGCTTGCGAAGATCGACGAGGATGCGGCGACCAACCCGCTGATCATCCCCGACAAGGCCATGCAGGCGATGTCCCACGCCTTCCGCTCCCTGAGCGCGAAGGAAGAGACGGCCTACGAGGCGAAGTTCGCGAAGCTCACTGGGGCGTGACGACGATGAAGACGACCAACAGCGGCGGCGACGTCCGTCTCTCCGGGATCAGCAAGACCTACGGCTCCTTCACCGCCGTACACCCGCTCGACCTGACCGTGGCGCAGGGCTCCTTCTTCGCCCTGCTCGGCGCCTCCGGCTGCGGAAAGACCACCACCCTGCGGATGATCGCAGGGCTGGAGGAACCTTCCTCCGGGACCGTCCACCTCGGCGACCAGGACGTCACCGCGCTGCCGCCGTACAAGCGGCCGGTGAACACGGTCTTCCAGTCCTACGCCCTCTTCCCGCACCTCGACATCTTCGAGAACGTCGCCTTCGGTCTGCGCCGGCGCGGCATCAAGAGCGTGAAGAAGCAGGTCGAGGACATGCTGGAGCTCGTCCAGCTCGGTGAGCAGGCCCGCAAGAAGCCGCACCAGCTCTCCGGCGGCCAGCAGCAGCGCGTCGCCGTGGCCCGTGCGCTGATCAACACTCCCAAGGTGCTCCTCCTCGACGAGCCCCTCGGCGCCCTCGACCTGAAGCTGCGCCGCCAGATGCAGCTGGAACTCAAGCGCATCCAGACCGAGGTCGGCATCACCTTCGTGCACGTCACCCACGACCAGGAGGAGGCCATGACGATGGCCGACACGGTCGCCGTGATGAACGCGGGCCGCGTCGAACAGCTCGGCTCGCCCACCGACCTCTACGAGAACCCGCAGACCACGTTCGTCGCCAACTTCCTCGGCACGTCCAACCTGATCGAGGCCGAGGTCGACACCAGAAACGGCGACGACATCGTCCTGAAGGCGGGCGGCGGCAAGCTGGTGCTGCCCGAGGCGCGCTGCTCCGCGCCGACGACGACCGGCGGCAAGGTGCTCGTCGGCATACGCCCCGAGAAGATCACCCTCACCCACGCCGACGACGCCGGCGAGATAGCCGAGGGCCGCAACCGCGTCACCGGCCGCATCGCCGACTCCAGCTTCATCGGCGTCTCCACGCAGTACGTCGTCGACAGCCCGGTCTGCCCCGAGTTCGAGGTCTACGCGCAGAACATCGACCGCGACGCCCGGCTCGTCCCCGGCGCCGAGGTGGTCCTGCACTGGAACCCGGCCCACACCTTCGGCCTGGACGCGGCTCAGGACATCGACGCCGGGGTCGACGAGGGGGCGGCGGCCTGATGACGACCCTCACCGAGGCGCCACCGCCTCTCGCGCCGCCGGCACCGGAGAAGAAGCCCCCGCGCAGGAGGGGCCGCTGGACGCCGTACTGGCTGCTGCTGCCCGGCATCCTCTGGCTGCTGGTCTTCTTCGCGCTGCCGATGATCTACCAGGCCTCCACGTCCGTGCAGACGGGCTCCCTGGAGGACGGCTACAAGGTCACCTGGCACTTCGTGACCTACTGGGACGCCCTGAGCGAGTACTGGCCGCAGTTCCTGCGCTCGGTCGCCTACGCGGCCGCCGCGACCGTGCTGTGCCTGGTGCTCGGCTACCCGCTGGCGTACTTGATCGCCTTCCGCGCGGGACGCTGGCGCAACCTGATCATGATCCTGGTGATCGCACCATTCTTCACGAGCTTCCTGATCCGCACCCTGGCCTGGAAGACGATCCTCGCGGACGGCGGCCCGGTCGTCGGCGCGCTCAACACCCTGCACGTCCTCGACGTCACCAACTGGCTCGGCTGGACGGCCGGCGACCGCGTACTGGCCACGCCTCTCGCCGTCGTGTGCGGTCTGACGTACAATTTCCTGCCGTTCATGATCCTGCCGCTGTACACCTCGTTGGAGCGGATTGACGGGCGGCTCCACGAGGCGGCGGGTGACCTGTACGCGAGGCCGGTCACGACCTTCCGCAAGGTCACCTTCCCGCTGTCGATGCCGGGCGTGGTCTCCGGCACGCTGCTGACCTTCATCCCGGCGGCCGGCGACTACGTCAACGCCGAACTCCTCGGCTCCACCGACACCCGCATGATCGGCAATGTCATCCAGACGCAGTTCCTGCGGATTCTGGACTATCCGACGGCGGCGGCCCTCTCCTTCCTTCTCATGGCCGCGATCCTTCTCGTGGTCACCTTCTACATCCGCAGGTCCGGGACGGAGGATCTGGTCTAAATGCCCTTCGTCAACTGGCTCAAGAGAAATCTCGTCGTCATCGCGGGACTGCTCACGCTCGCGTATCTCCTGCTGCCCAACGTCGTCGTCACGGTGTTCTCCTTCAACAAACCGAAGGGGCGCTTCAACTACGAGTGGCAGCGGTTCTCCCTGGACGCCTGGAAGGACCCGTGTGGTGTCGCCGACCTGTGCGGCTCGCTGTCGCTCAGCCTCCAGATCGCGTTCTGGGCGACGCTCGGCGCCACCCTCCTCGGCACGCTGATCGCGTTCGCGCTGGTCCGCTACCGATTCCGCGCGCGGGGTGCCGTCAACTCGCTGATCTTCCTGCCGATGGCGATGCCGGAGGTCGTCATGGGGGCCTCGCTGCTGACCCTGTTCCTCAATCTGGGTGCGCAGTTGGGATTCTGGACGATCCTGATCGCGCACATCATGTTCTGCCTCAGCTTCGTCGTGACGGCCGTCAAGGCGCGCGTGATGTCGATGGATCCGAGGCTGGAGCAGGCCGCCCAGGACCTCTACGCCGGACCGGTGCAGACGTTCCTGCGGGTCACCCTGCCCATCGCGGCCCCCGGAATCGCCGCGGGTGCGCTGCTCGCCTTCGCGCTCTCCTTCGACGATTTCATCATCACCAATTTCAACGCGGGCTCGACCGTCACCTTCCCCATGTTCGTCTGGGGCTCGGCACAGCGCGGAACGCCCGTCCAGATCAACGTCATCGGCACGGCCATGTTCCTCGTCGCCGTGCTGTTGGTGCTGACCTCCATGGTCATCGGAAACCGCCGCAACAGAAGAGCATCGCACTTGTAGGGAGTTGAAATCATGGCCCCAAGCGCCATGAGCCGTTGGACGAAAGCACTTTCCGACGCCCGGCCGGTCCCGTACTGGCTCGAAGACCCCGGCAAACCCCACCCCGAGCCCGCGCTCACCGGCGCCGAGACCTGCGACCTGCTGGTCGTCGGCGGCGGCTACAGCGGGCTGTGGACCGCGCTCATCGCCAAGGAGCGCGATCCGCGACGGGATGTCGTCCTGCTGGAGGGCCGCGAGGCGGGCTGGGCCGCCTCGGGCCGCAACGGCGGCTTCTGCGCCGCCTCCCTCACGCACGGCCTGCCCAACGGCCTCGCCCGCTGGCCGGACGAGATCCACAAGCTGCAGGAGCTGGGCGCCCGCAACCTCGACGCGATCGAGAAGGCCGTCGCCCGGCACGGCATCGACTGCGACTTCGAGCGCACCGGCGAGATCGACGTCGCCACCGAGACGTACCAGGCGTGGGAACTGCGCGACTGGTACGAGGAGATGGAGCGCCGGGGCCTCGCCGACGGCGTGGAGTTCCTGGACGCCGACGCGGTCCGCGAACAGGTCGACTCACCGACCTTCGAGGCGGGCCTGTGGGACCGCCGCGGCGTGGCCATGCTCCATCCGGCCAAGCTCGCCTGGGGCCTGAAACAGGCCTGTCTGCGGCTCGGCGTCCGCGTCCACGAGCACACACCCGCCCTCACCCTGAAGTCGTACGGCGCCGGCATGGCCGTAAGCACTCCGTACGGCTCGGTCCGCGCCCGCAAGGTCGCGCTCGGTACCAACATCTTCCCGAACCTGGTCAGACGCGTCCGCGCGTACACCGTCCCGGTCTACGACTACGCGCTGATGACCGAGCCGCTGTCCGCCGGGCAACTCGGCTCGATCGGCTGGAAGAACCGGCAGGGCCTCGGCGACAGCGCCAACCAGTTCCACTACTTCCGCCTGTCCGCCGACAACCGGATCCTGTGGGGCGGCTACGACGCCGTCTACCCCTACGGCGGCCGGGTGCGCGCCGAATACGACGACCGCCCCGAGACGTACGCCAAGCTGGCCGGGCACTTCTTCACCTGCTTCCCGCAGCTCGAGGGCGTCCGCTTCACCCACGCCTGGGGCGGCGCGATCGACACCTGCTCGCGCTTCTCAGCGTTCTACGGCACCGCGCACCACGGCCGGGTCGCCTACGCGGCCGGCTACACGGGCCTGGGTGTCGGCGCGACCCGCTTCGGCGCGGACGTGATGCTGGACCTGCTGGCGGGGGAGCGTACGGAGCGCACCGAGCTGGAGATGGTGCGCAGGAAGCCACTGCCCTTCCCGCCCGAGCCGTTCGCCTGGACCGGGATCGCGCTCACCAAGTGGTCGCTGGCCCGGGCGGACGCGCACGGCGGGCGGCGCAACCTGTGGCTGCGGACCATGGACCGGCTGGGGCTGGGCTTCGACAGCTGACTGTGATCCAGGTCACGTGATCAGGCGGGGCAAACCCGCGTAATGCCTGCCGGGGACCTCCCTCTCTCCTCGTGACGCTCGTGACGCCTCAGGCGGCCACGAGAACCGCGAAAGATCAGGGAGGTCCCCGCCATGACTGGGGCGAAGACGGCGGTCGAGTGGCTCGCATCCGCCGCACCGGATCCCGAGGCCTGCCGCTGGGAGTGGGAGCGCAGTCCCCAAGGGGTCGCTCTGCTGCCTGCGGGAAGGGCCTGGGACGTGCTCATCCTGCCCGGTGACCTCGGCCACCCCACCCTGGACGTGCTCACCCGCATCCTCGACCGACCCGGCCCGGTGCTCGTCGACTTCGGCGACGCCCGCATGGGGTTCTTCGTGCCGCCGGGCATCGCGGCCTGCTGGCTCGGCACAGGCATCCGTACGGCCGGGGCCGGCACCTGGATCGTCGTACCGCACCCGGGCCGCTCGACCGGCGGAGTGCGCTGGCTGGTGGCACCGGACGGCTCCGGCACCCTCACCGACCCCTCGCTCCTCGAACTGGCCATGCACGAGGCGGCGGCGGAGCTGGTCACGAGGGAGGGGAGGCGGCAGAGGGAGTCGAGGCGGGACCGGGCGCAGTGGGAGGAGTGAGGCGGCGAGGGTGCGCACGGGAAGTGAGCAGCAGCCGCAAGGCGCCGAGCAGTACCGCGCACAGGCACCAACTGCCCACGACGTCCAGGGGCCAGTGATAGCCCCGCCTCACCAGCCCGAAGGACACGCCCAGCACCAGGGCGACGCAGGAGACGACGAGCGCGCGGCGGATCAGGGCCGAGCGCAGCCAGGGGAGCAGGAGCAGGGTCGCGCAGCCGTACGCGACGGCGGCCGTGGCCGTGTGGCCGGAGGGGTAGTAGCCGATGCCCGGCGGCATGACGGAGGTGCCGTGGCGGGCGGTCCAGTCCTTCAGCGGTACGACCAGCGCCGGAACCAGCGCCATCAGGACGGCCGCCGCGACGGGCGGCAGCCACCAGCGGTCCGTCCCCGTGGAGCGTCCTCGCCAGGCCGCATAGCCGATGGCGACGACCAGGACCGGGACCGCGACTGCGACGCTTCCGAGGTCGGAGAGGAAATCGGAGAGGCGGTCCGGGTGGAGAAGGGCACGGCTCACGTGCTCGTCGGCGCGCAGCAACGGCCCGTCGGCGAGGACCTGCCAGGTGATCAGGGCGAACAGGAGGGCCGGCGAGCCGAGCAGGAGGACGGCGAGGGACATGGGCCCCAGCCTGTCAGGCGAAGCGGAGAAGGAGGTCGGCCACCCCGGAACAGGGGGGTGGTTCCGGGGTGGCCGTCCGGATCGGAACGTCGCGCGCCCCGGGGGGTTTGGGGCGGGCGACTGTCCGATCGGTGAGGAGATCCGGAGCCGTCAGGTCCCGGTTGTGTGCGCGAGGGCACGACCAGGTCGAAGCTGGGGAGGCCCCGGCCTGGGGTTCGCCCACAGTCCCCTGTGAGCGGGTGTATCTCTCATCTCGGTAGAACCTACGGCAGTGAATGGCGCTACGACAGGCACATCCGCCTCCCGACATCCACCTCGCACACCTTCTTCACACGCTCTGCCGCTCGCCCCACCAGGCCCCGCGATCAGATGCGCGCGAAGGCCTGCTCGATGATGTCGAGGCCCTCGTTCAGCAGGTCCTCGCCGATCACCAGCGGGGGCAGGAACCGCAGCACGTTGCCGTAGGTGCCGCAGGTCAGGACCAGCAGGCCCTCCTGGTGGCAGGCCTTGGCGAGGGCGGCGGTCGCCTCCGGGTTCGGCTCCTTCGTCGTGCGGTCCTTGACCAGCTCGATGGCGATCATCGCGCCGCGGCCGCGCACGTCACCGATCACGTCGAACTTCTCGGCGATGGCGGCCAGACGCGCCTTCATGATCGCCTCGATGTTCTTGGCCTTGGCGTTGAGGTCGAGCTCCTTCATGGTCTCGATGGAGCCGAGCGCGCCCGCGCAGGCGACCGGGTTGCCGCCGTAGGTGCCGCCGAGGCCGCCCGCGTGCGCGGCGTCCATGATCTCGGCGCGGCCGGTGACGGCGGCGAGCGGCAGACCGCCCGCGATGCCCTTCGCCGTGGTGATCAGGTCCGGCACGATGCCCTCGTCCTCGCAGGCGAACCACTGGCCGGTGCGGCAGAAGCCGGACTGGATCTCGTCGGCGACGAAGACGATGCCGTTGTCCTTCGCGAACCGGCTGATCGCCGGCAGGAAGCCCTTGGCCGGCTCGATGAAGCCGCCCTCGCCGAGCACCGGCTCGATGATGATCGCGGCCACGTTCTCCGGGCCGACCTGCTTGGTGATCTGGTCGATGGCCTGCGCGGCGGCCTCCGGACCCGCGTTCTCCGGGCCGGTCGGCCAGCGGTAGCCGTAGGCCACCGGCACGCGGTACACCTCGGGCGCGAACGGGCCGAAGCCGTGCTTGTACGGCATGTTCTTCGCCGTCAGTGCCATGGTGAGGTTCGTACGGCCGTGATAGCCGTGGTCGAACACGACGACCGCCTGGCGCTTGGTGTACGAACGCGCGATCTTGACCGCGTTCTCGACGGCCTCGGCACCGCTGTTGAACAGCGCCGACTTCTTGGCGTGGTCGCCCGGGGTCAGCTCGGCGAGGGCCTCGGCGACCTCCACGTAGCCCTCGTACGGCGTGACCATGAAACAGGTGTGGGTGAAGTCGGCGAGCTGCGCGGACGCACGGCGTACGACGGCCTCGGCGGAAGCACCCACGCTGGTGACCGCGATGCCGGAGCCGAAGTCGATGAGGCGGTTGCCGTCGACGTCCTCGATGATGCCGCCGCCCGCGCGCGCGGTGAACACGGGCAGCACCGAGCCCACGCCCTGTGCGACCGCGGCGACGCGGCGGGCCTGCAGCTCCTGCGACTTGGGGCCGGGGATGGCGGTGACGACGCGGCGCTCCTGCGGAAGTGCGGTCATGAGGGGCTCCAGGGGTTTTCGCGGACGGGGGACGTGCGGATGCTTGCCTTCCTTTCCCGCAGGCTAGAACCGGGGGACGGGTGGAGGCATGCTCCATGTGGGCGTTGTCGGCGCATCCGGTTGTCCGTGGTGGACATGGCGCCGCCGGGGCGCTTACCCGCCGCATCGGCCGCGTAAGCGGTGAACTCCCCAGGGGACCACGTTAGATTGACTCGCTGACGGTGGACGGAACGGCAGGTCAGGGGGCAAGCCCGATGGAGAGCGACGGGACGCAGGACGCGCGGGGTACGCATGCGAATCCTGTGCCGCGCCCGGCGGCACCGCCGAACCCGCCCGCGGTGCCACCGCGGCCGGCCCGCGCGCCGCAGGGGGCCGAGCAGGGCGGACAGCTTCCGCTCGGTGGGCAACACCCGCAGGGCGCGCCGTCGCGTACGGCCGTCGCCGACTGGCTGGACGCGCCCCGGCCCGCCGTGCAGCCCGGCATCTGGCGTCACGGATACCGCCTGCCCAAGGCCGCGCAGTCCGCGGAGCGGCTGGCCCCGGTCACCATCGTCGGCCTGCTGATCCCGCTGGCGGTGGCGCTCCTGCTGTGGTCGCTGTGGCGCGACGGCGGCATGCCCTACCAGTGGGTGCTGCTGAAGCTGTTCACCCCGGACGACTGGTGGTGGACCGGCACCGTCTCGCCCAAGGGGATGGAGGGCGCCGAGGCCCGAGTGGTCTACGACGGCGTCTTCTTCGCCGTGCTCGTCTACGCCGCCGGCCACCTGGGCAGCTGGCCCGACGTCCTGCGCCACTTCATCGGACGCCGACCGCAGCCCGCGCGGGCGCTGCTCGCCGCCCTGGCCGCGCTGGTCGCGCTGAGTCTGGTCTTCCCGAACGCCTTCCCCGGTGTCGGCTGGGACGCCCTGCCCGTCGTCGACCCCGTCTTCTCCCTCGTCGTGCTGATCTCCGGCGGCTACGAACTGTTCCAGTCGCAGCTGTACACCAACCTCCTCTACACCCTCGTCACCCTGCTCGTGGTGTGGCCGTTCGCCCGGATCGGCGGCTGGTGGGGCTACGCGAAGGCCTGGCTCGCCGCCCGGCGCGCCCACCGCGACCCCACCGCGCCACCCGCCCCCGACCTGCCGCGCTCGCAGTGGCCCGACCTGCGGGAGGCCGGCCAGTACGAGGCGGCCGACCTGCTGACCGCCGAGGTGGCGGGCGGCCGGATGAACGACGTGGACTGCGCCCGGGTGGAGCACGCCTGGGCCGCGGCACGGCGCGGCGCGAACCTCGCCGCCTTCCGGGACACCGTGCTCCGACAGGGCGGCGCGGCCTGGACCCACCCGTCCGGCGCCCGCGACCTGCCCCACCGCACCGCCCGCCACGACCTGCTCGCCGGCCAGGTCCGCATCGGACGGTGGACGCCCGCCGAGCGGACCCCGCGCGCCTACCACGACGCGGGCGCGGCGCTCGGCCCCGAGGTGCTGGGCACCTCGCTCCTCGCGGTCGGACCCTCCGGCTCCGGCAAGACCCGCAACCTGATCGAGCCCCTGACCGAGGCGCTGGCCCTGCAGGCCCTCACCGGACAGTGCGCCCTCGTCGCGGTCTCCGCCGCGGGCAGCCCGCTCGCCTCCGACGCCACGTTCGACGTGATCGTGCGGCTCGGCGACCGCGCCTCCACCCACGACCTGGACCCGTACGCCGACAGCGACGACCCCGACGAGGCCGCCGCCCTCCTCGCCGAAGGACTCGTGGGCGACCTCGACACCGTCACCGGCCAGAGCGCCGCCACCGCCCTCGCCCAGCTGCTCGCCCCCTACCGCGCCGTCCACGGCCGCTTCCCGGCCCTGCCGGTGCTGCGCGAACTCCTGGAGGGCGAGCCGACCGCGCTGTCCGCCCTGCGCGACGCCCTCACGGGCGACGAGCACGCCGTGCTGCGCCGCGAACTCGACGCCCGCGTCCGCCAGGCGGGCACCCCCGGCGACGCGGGCCGCGCCCTCGCCGACCGACTCGCCCTGCTGAACCGGCCGGCCTTCGAGAGCTTCTTCGGCGGGGGCGGGGAAAGGGCCCGGGAGGACGGGCCCCGGCTGTTCTCGCTGCGCTCGACGGCCCACCACCCGCTGCGGGTCCGCATCGACCTGCCCGAGCAGGGCCACGAGGAGGCCGCCCGGCTGATCACGCGGCTCGTCCTCGCCCAGTTCGCCGCCGTCGTACGGGACGGTCGGCGCCCCCACTTCGCCTGTCTGCTCCTCGACGACGCCACCGGCGCCGTCACCACCGACTCGGTGCGCCGCATCCAGCGCATGCGCTCCCAGAACGCCGGTGTCGTCCTCGCCCTGCGCAGCATCGCCGACGTCCCGGAGGCGCTGCACGGCCCGCTGTACGGGGCTGTCGGCTGCCGGATGGCGTTCTCCGGCGTGACGACGTGGGACGGCGGCCGGTTCGCCCAGGCCTGGGGCACCGAGTGGGTGGAGACACGGGACGTGGCCAAGCACACCGTCTTCGCCGACCAGCCGATGACCCGCGCCCTCCACGCCCTGCGCAAGCTCGTCACCGGCAAGGCCGTGACCACGGACGCGGTGACCGTGCGCCAGGTCGAGCGGGAGCGCTGGTCGGCGTCCGAACTGGCCCACCAGGTGCCGCCCGGCCACGCGGTGCTGTCGCTGACGACGGTCCAGGGCGAGCACGCGCCGCCGCTGCTGCTGGACCTGCGTGGCTGAGCGTCACGTTCCGGCCATGACGGCGGATGGGGTCGGCCGTGGGGTCACGCCGGGACCGTACGGTGAGGCAGAATCGACACAGGTCGTTCATACGTGGCGGCCAAAAGGTCACAGAGTTCTCACCGACATGAAGGCCCCATGCCTCCCACGCTCGCCTCGCTCGTCCACCACTCCGCGCTCAAGCTGACGGTCCGCGCGGGCGAGGACCGCCTGGACGTGCCCGTGCGCTGGGCGCACGTCAGCGAGCTCGCCGACCCCGTGCCCTACATGGAGGGCGGGGAGCTGCTGCTCATCACCGCGCTCAAGCTGGACGCGGAGGACCCCGCGGCGATGCGGCGCTATGTGAAGCGCCTGGTCGCGGCGGGCGTCGTCGGACTCGGTTTCGCCGTCGGGGTCAACTACGAGGAGATTCCGAAGGCCCTCGTCGACGCGGCCCGCGAGGAGGGACTGCCGCTGCTCGAGGTGCCGCGCCGCACCCCCTTCCTGGCGATCAGCAAGGCGGTGTCCGCGGCGATCGCGGCCGACCAGTACCGGGCCGTCACGGCGGGCTTCGCCGCCCAGCGCGAACTGACGAGGCACACGCTCACCGACGGCCCCGAGGGGCTGCTCGCCGCACTCGCCGCCCAGGTCGACGGCTGGGCCGCGCTCTACGACGCCTCGGGTGCCGTCGTCGCGGCCGCGCCCGAGTGGGCGGGGCGGCGGGCCGCGCGCCTCACGGCGGACGTCGAGCGGCTGCGGGAGCGGCCCGCACCGGCCTCTTCCGTGGTCGGCGGACCCGAGAACGACGACCGCGTCGAACTCCACTCCCTCGGCACCGGGCGCCGCCCGCGCGCCGCGCTCGCCGTCGGCACGGCGGCCGCCCCCGGCACCGCCGAGCGGTACGCCGTCCACTCGGCCATCGCCCTGCTGACCCTCACGACGGAACGATCGCGGTCGCTCCAGGAGGCGGAACAGCGGGTGGGCGCGGCGGTGCTGCGCATGCTGCTCGCGGGCGAACCGGACCATGCCCGCGCGGTGGCCGGCAGCCTCTACGGCGGTCTGCTGGACGCGCCGTTCCGGGTGATCGTCGCCGAATCGGCGTCCGCGTCGGCCGCCCGGGCCCACGCCGAGGGGCAGACACGCGCGCGCGTGCCCGCCGCCAAGCCGTCGGCCGCCGCGCTGGCCGCCGCCGACGCCGGGGGCGATCCGCTGGGCGGGCTCGGCGAGGTCGCCGAGGCCGCGGCGGCGCGCGCCGGGGAGGCCGTGCTCGTCGTGCCGGACGGGGAGCGGCTGGTGATGCTGGCCGCGGACGGGGGCGCCGCGGTGGCCGCCTGCGCGGAGTACGCGGCGGCGTTGGAGGCGGCGCGGGCCGGTGGGGACGTACGGGAGGTGGCGGGTGGCGAGGAGGCCGAACTGGTAGTCGGCGTGTCCACGCCGGCCGGGCCGATCGCCGCGGCCGCGGCCTACAAGCAGGCCGAGCAGTCCCTGTCCGTCGCCCGGCGGCGGGGGCGGGTGCTGGTGGAGCACGAGCAGTTGGCGGCGGGGTCCGTGGTGCCATTGCTCGCCGACGACGCGGTGAAGGCGTTCGCGGACGGGTTGCTGCGTCCGCTGAACGAGCATGACGCGACCGGGCGGGGGGACCTGGTCGCGTCCCTGCGGGCGTGGCTGTCCCGGCACGGCCAGTGGGACGCCGCCGCCGCGGACCTCGGTGTGCACCGGCATACCTTGCGGTACCGGATGCGGCGCGTGGAGGAGATCCTCGGGCGTTCGCTGGACGAGGCGGACGCGCGGATGGAGCTGTGGCTGGCGCTGAAGGCCACGTCGGCGGAATAGGCACCCTGTGCTGGTGAGGGCGCCCCTGGGGGCTCCGCCCCCAGAACCCCGGCCGGCAAGCGCGGCGGGTCCGATCGAAAAGAACACGCGCTGCCACCAGGGCATCTGTCACTCTGAGGCCCATGCCCGCCCGTAACCGCCGCCTGCCGCGCGATCTGTCGTGGCCGCTCACCACATCGGACATCCGCGCCGCTCTCGGTGAGCAGGTGACCAGTGCCACCGAACTGGTCTTCGACAACCGCCCACACAGCGACGGCACTCTCCTGCACGTCGAGTGGATCCCACCGATCTCCTCCAACTACGGCAGCGGCATCCACCCCACCTTGTGGTCCAGCGTGCGGATCCGCGTCGCCCCGCTTCCGGCTGCCGAACGGGCCGCCGCCCGCCACGCGCTGCGGCAGCACGCCCTGCCCGAACTCGTTGCATGGATCGTTGCCGCGCGGCACGCGCCGGAGGCCTGGACCCTGACCCGGCGCAGCCGCTCCTGGCGACTGACCGCGAACACCCCTGCCTATCGGGACGACTGGCAGCCATACCGATGACGAACCGTCGCGCGGTCGACCCTTGTCGAGACAGAGCAGCTTCGCGAAATGATTTCGCTGAAACCTCAGTGGCTACGGAGCCGACTCCTTACAGCCGATCACAAGCCCGCATGCCGAAGAAAGGTCAGCAGGTCCGCGTCAGAAACTCCGCCAACTCCTTAGGGCCGTTGGTTGCTGAGGGCCGAGAGCGGGACGGGATTGCGGTTCAGGGCACGCGTCGCGTCGAGGTTCGGCACCGCGGGGAACTCCCACAGAAACCCGTCAGGGTCATCCTGGATCTCGTACGGTCGGCCCTCCACTTCGGCCATGGCAGCGACGATGCCACGGGGGAGTCTGAAGTACACCCAGAGGCGGTCACCGGGCTTGATGTGACGCTTCACCCTGAGCCCCCAGTACTGCGTGTGTCCCGTCTCGGCGCACTTCAGGTAGCGGTCCGGCGTGGGCGGTTCTCCGTCCCTGTCCGCCGTCTTCGGGTCCACTGGGTAGAGCCATTCCCGCATCGTGTCACCGTCCTCTCCCGCACGGTTCTCTGCGCCCATTGAACCGTGCTGATGGCACGTTGGTCCCCTCTGTACTGCGTCACAGAGAGGACGCGGCCCGCCCGGGCCGACCAACTCGTCGGCATCGGGATGCGGCCAAATCGCTTTCTGACTCATCAGAACGGCTCACGGCGGCAGAGCACGTGATGCTGTGGCGCGCGGTCGTTCTCTCGTTGCCGTCGTGCTGGTCGGTCGCAGACCGCTGACGGCCTGAATTGTCCTGGGGGACGCGCAGGTACTCGCGGCCACTGAGTGGGGCTGTGCGCGTGCCTCCCCGGAGCCCCAGGATGCCCACGCCGGCGCGCAGTGCCAATTCGGCGCACAGCAACCCCCCACTACTCCACCCCGGACAAACGACCCTCCGCCCCCACACCCCTACCGTGGACCCCGAGAACCACGCACCCCGACGGAAGGGCCGGACCCGAACATGACTTCCACCCACGCCTTCTGGCTTGCCGGCCGCCAGGTCACCGGCGAGGACACCTTCGACGTGACGTCCCCCTGGGACGGCCGGCTCGTCGCCCAGGTGAGCGTGCCGACCGACGCCCAGGTGGAGGAGGCCGTCGCCGCCGCCCACGCCGTCCGCGAGGACTTCGCCGCCACCCCGGCCCACGTCCGCGCCGCCGCCCTCGACCACGTGAGCCGCCGCCTCGTCGAACGCACCGAGGACATCGCACGGCTCATCTCCGCCGAGAACGGCAAGCCGATCAAGTGGGCCCGAGGCGAAGTGGGGCGGGCCGTGTCCGTGTTCCGGTTCGCCGCCGAAGAGGCCCGCCGGTTCAACGGCGGCGAGGCGCAGCGGCTGGACACCGACGCCGGAGGACAGGGCCGCCTCGCCCTCACCCGCCGCTTCCCCAAGGGCGTCGTCCTCGGCATCGCGCCCTTCAACTTCCCGCTCAACCTGTGCGCCCACAAGATCGCCCCGGCGATCGCGGCGGGTGCGCCGATCATCCTGAAGCCCGCGCCCGCCACCCCGCTCTCCGGACTGGTCATCGGCGAACTCCTCGCCGAGACCGACCTCCCGGCCGGTTCGTGGAGCATCCTGCCGGTCTCCAACGACCGCATGCCCGCGCTCGTGCAGGACGAGCGGCTTCCGGTCATCTCCTTCACGGGATCCGAGAAGGTCGGCTACGCGATCATGGACTCGGTGCCGCGCAAGCACTGCACCCTGGAGCTGGGCGGCAACGGCGCGGCCGTCGTCCTCGGCGACTACGCGAGCGACGCCGACCTCGACTGGGCGGCCACCCGCATCGCCACCTTCTCCAACTACCAGGGCGGCCAGTCCTGCATCTCCGTGCAGCGCGTGATCGCCGACGCCTCCGTGTACGACCGGTTGCTGCCGCGCATCGTCGCCGCCGTCGAGGCCCAGGTCGCCGGCGACCCGTCCGACGAAAAGACCGACGTCGGCCCGCTGGTCAGCGAGGACGCGGCCAAGCGCGTGGAAACCTGGGTCCAGGAGGCCGTCGACGCCGGGGCGAAACTGCTCACCGGCGGCAAGCGCGACGGCGCCTCCTACGCGCCGACCGTTCTCACCGACGTACCGGCATCCACCACGCTCTCCTGCGAGGAGGTCTTCGGGCCCGTCCTCACCGTGCAGAAGGTGGACGGGGAAGCGGCGGCCTTCGCGGCCGTCAACGCGTCCAAGTACGGCCTCCAGGCGGGCGTGTTCACCCACGACCTCCAGGTCGCCTTCCGTGCCCACCGCGCCCTGGAGGTGGGCGGTGTCGTCATCGGCGACGTGCCGTCCTACCGCGCCGACCAGATGCCGTACGGCGGCGTCAAGCAGTCCGGCGTGGGTCGCGAGGGCGTGAAGTTCGCGATGGACGACTACACCTACGAGCGGGTGCTGGTCCTCACCGGGCTCGCCCTCTAGTCCACCCCTGCCCGCGAAGGGACCTCTAGCACATGGGAACCATTTTCAGATAAGGTCCCGGAAGAGGGCCCGGCACCGATGCCTTCCGGTGCCGGGCCCCTTCTTGTGTCGGATTGTTCCGGACCCTCAACCGGAGAAGCCGACACGCGCGAGCCGCAGCGGGCCGCGCAGCCTGAGGTGGACGTCGTGCACGCCCCGGGCGGTGATCCCGGCGCTCAGGGTGGTGTAGTCGTACGGTCCCGATGTCGCGGTCTGCGGCGACAGCGTGGCCAGGGCCGGGCCGCCGTCGAGGGACACCTCGACCGTGCCCCCGCCCGACACCTCGACCGTCACTCGCGTGGCATCCGAGCCGAAGTCGCAGGCCCGGTAGACCAGTTCGCCGGAGCCGCCCGCCACGGGTGTCACCGCGTCGCCGGACACCTTGGTTCGGTCGACGATCTCCGTGCCGCTCTGCTCGTCGAAGTCGGCCGCGGCCAGGCCGTGCTCCAGCACAGGCCGCGGTGCGCCGGGCTCGCCGTCCAGGAGCACGCTCGTCCGCAGGCGGACGTCCTCGCTGGAGGCGCCGGCCAGCAGCTCGTACGGGCCCGGCTCCACACGCCACCGGCCCTGGGCCACGTCCCAGAAACCGAAGGCGGCCGGCGGGAGCACGAAGGACAGCTCTTCCTTCGCGCCGGGGGCGAGCGTGACGCGGCGGTGGTCCACCAGCTCTCGGCGCGGGCGCACCACCGACGGTTCGACGGCGCGGGTGTAGAGCTGAGCCACCTCGTCGGCGGCCGTGTCACCGGTGTTGGTGACCGTGAACGAGACATGCACCGCGTCGCCGTCGACCCGCGCCGACAGGTCCCCGTAGGTGAAGGACGCGTAGGACAGGCCGTGTCCGAAGGGGAAGAGCGGGGTGCCCTCGAAGTAGAGGTACGTCTGCCGGGCGCCGATCACGTCGTAGTCGAGCAGGTCGGGCAGGTCGGAGTCGTCGGCGTACCAGGTCTGCGGGAGGCGGCCCGCGGGGGAGACGTCGCCGGCCAGGACGCGGGCGAGGGCGGTGCCCGCCGCCTGGCCGCCGTGCGCGGTCCACAGCACCGCGGGCAGCTGCCCCGTATCCACCGCGTACGGGTAGGCGGACACCAGCGCCAGCACGGTGTGGGGGTTCGCGGCGCGGGCCGCGCGCAGCAGACGCTCCTGGTGGGCGGGCAGGCGCAGCGTCGTACGGTCCTCGGTCTCGCGTCCGTTGATGTGCGGGTCGTTGCCCGCCACCACCACGACCACATCCGCCTGGGCCGTGACCTGGGTCACTGCGCTTTCGCCGCTTTCGGTGACGATGAGCTCGAAGACCTGCGGATTCTCCTCGGCAACCTTGACGCCGTCGGCGGCGACACAGACGTGGCGACCCGTGCCGACATGCCGGAGGAGGTGACCGTCGTCGTGGGGTTCCAGGCGGAACGTCTCCTGGACGATCCAGCCGCCGGGCCGGTCCGCGGAGGCGCGGAGGTAGCCGTCGTCGGCGACCGAGAGATAGCGGCCGTCCGGCGCGCGCAGCGTGAGGATGCCCTCGCCCCAGTCGACGAGTGCGAGCTCCGTGCCCGTGGCGTCGGTGGTCAGCGGCGGCAGGTCGGTGCGGCCGGCGAGCAGCGCCGGGTCCAGGGCGCCCTCGGCGCCGCGTGTCTCGTCGGCGGCGTCCTGCGCCTCGGGCACCTTCAGGAACGTGCCCTCGGCGGTCTTCAGCAGGACCCGGTCGACGCCCTCCGCGAACTCGACACGGTCGGCGCCGAACCGCTCGTACAGGCCCTCCAGCGGGGTGGAGCGGTGGATGAGGGTGCCGCTGTACCAGTCGAGCTTGCACTCGTCGGCGAGCAGGCCGACGACGGCGATCCGGGTGGCCGGGGCGAGCGGCAGCAGGCCGTCGTTCTTGAGCAGCACGATCGCCTGCTCGGCCGCCTCCTGCGCGAGCGCCCGGTGGGCCGGGGTGTCGAACTCCCCGGTGCCCGCGTGCGGGTCGTAGAGCGGGTCGAACTCGCCGAGGCGGAAGCGGACCGAGAGCTGGCGGCGGACCGCGAGGTCGATGTCGGCCTCGGTGAGGAGCTTCTGCTCGTGGGCGCCGCGGACGCGCGCGACGATCTGCGAGCCGTCCGTGCCGTGGTCGGTGAAGCTGTCGACGCCCGCCCTGAGTGCGGCCGCGGTGGCCTCCTCATGGGTGTCGAAGTAGTGCTCGGAGTCCACCAGGTTGCTGGGGGCGCCGGCGTCGGAGCAGACCAGCAGGTCCTCGTCGGTCCAGGCGCGCAGGTGCTCGTCCAGGTACGGCGAGACGTGGTTCGGGCGGCCGTTGACCAGGTTGTACGCCGGCATCACCCCGGCGACCGCGCCCGCCTCGACCGTCTCGCGGAAGGCCCGCAGGTCGTACTCGTGCAGCACGCGCGGGCGCACCGAGCTCGACGACGTGGCCCGGTCGGTCTCGTTGTTGTGGGCCAGCCAGTGCTTGAGGACGGGGGCCGTGCGCCAGTACGTCGGGTGCTCGCCGCGCAGGCCGTGGGTGTAGGCGGTGGCGATGGCGGAGGTCAGCTTCGGGTCCTCGGAGTAACCCTCCTCGTTGCGGCCCCACAGGGGGTGGCGCAGCAGGTTCACCGTGGGCGACCAGACGTTGAGGCCGACGCGGTCGTCGCGGGCGCGCATCGCGCGGGTCTCCTTCGACACCGCCTCGCCGACCCGGCGTACGAGGTCGGTGTTCCAGGTCGCGCCGAGGCCGACGGCCTGCGGGAACACCGTCGCCGGGCCCATCCATGCGACGCCGTGCAGCGCCTCCTGGCCGGTGCGGAACTCGGCGATGCCGAGCCGCTCGACGGCGGGCGCGAACTGGTGCAGGAAGGAGATCTTCTCGTCGAGGGTGAGCCGCCCCAGCAGATCGTCGACGCGCTTCGCGAACGGCAGCTGCGGATCGCGGAACGGCTCGGTGGGCGGTGTGTGTGCGGTCACGTGGGGATCCCCTTGCGATGGATCGGCGAGGCGCTTTCGAAGCGCTTCGATGCTCATTCGACGAGGGGCCGGGTGTCAAGGGACTCACGCCGCCACTTCAAGCAGCGCATAAGGAAAGGTCGCATCCCATACCTCCGAGGAAACTTGGAAACGACCCTTGTGCACCCCGAGGTGTTCACTTAACCTCACAGCAACATCGAAGCGCTTCGACTAGAGAAACCCCAGTGAGGTCGAAGGCGCGCTTCAGCTCAGCCAGTTCCACTCAAGACACCGCAGCCGACGGCTCCACCGCCGGGTGTCCTGGTGCGCCATGAAGGGTTGACGCAATGACGCCGAACGCCGCTTCCGCTTCCTCCCCGAGCCGGAGAAGCTTCCTCGCCTCCACTGCGGTCGCCGCCGCAGCGGTGGCGGGCGGGATGCCGCTGCTCGCCGCCTGCGGCGGATCGGACAGCGGCTCGCGCGACGGCACCACGTCGGGCAAGGACGCGAAGAAGCTGTTGCCGGCCTTCGTCGCCAGCAACGTGGTGACCCCGGACCTCCCCTCGAAGAACGGCTCACCGCTCGGCTTCACCAGCAAGCTCGACCTCGCGGACCTGAAGACCTCGGTCCCCCAGAAGCTGGGCAAGGGCAGCAAGGTCACGATCATGTCGCCGTTCTGGGGCTCCCCGCCCAAGGGGGACAACCCCTACTACCAGGGGATGAACGGCCTGATAGGCGTCGACGTCGTCTGGCAGAACCAGGACGGCAACACCTACGACCAGAAGCTCGGCGCGGTCCTCGCCTCCAGTGACATCCCGGACGTGGTGGTGGTCCCGAGCTGGAACATGAGCGGCCGGATACCCACCGCCATCATCAACAAGTTCGCCGATCTCGGCCCCTACCTGTCGGGCGACGCGGTCAAGGAGTACCCGAACCTCGCCGCCATCCCGACCGACGCCTGGCAGCGCTGCATCATCGGCGGCAAGCTGCGCGGCCTGCCGCAGCCCTCCCCGCCCATCACCGGCATTGTGCCCCTCTACCGCAAGGACATCTTCGACAAGGAGGGCTACGAAGTCCCGCGCTCCGCCGACGAGTTCATGTCCCTCGCCAAGGAGATCACCAACGCCAAGGCCCGGCGGTGGGCCTGCCTGGACATGAAGTGGACCGCCTTCCAGATGTTCAGCGTGTTCTCCGGCAGCGAGAAGCCGCTGTGGTGGAACCTCCAGGACGGCAAGATGGTCTGCCGCGTCGAGACCGAGCAGTACCTCGAAGCGCTGGAGTGGACGCGCAAGCTCTTCGCCGCAGGTGTCGTGCACCCCGACTCCATGATGGGCAAGAACGCCCCCGACCCGGGCCCCAAGTTCGCGGCCGGCGAGTTCCTGATCTACCCTAACAACATCAGCCAGTGGTGGAGCCGCACCGCCGAACAGGCCACCCAGAACCCGGACTTCAAGATCTGGGGCATGGACGTCTACAACCACGACGGCGGCGACCCGACCATCTGGGCCGAACAACCGGCCGGCATCTTCGCCTATGTCAACAAGAGCGCCTCGGAGTCCGTGATCCGTGACGTGCTGGCCGTCGCCAACGTCACCGCCGCGCCGTACGGCACCAAGGAATACATGATGACCAACTACGGTGTGGAGGGCACCCACTACACCGTCAAGGACGGCGTGCCGGTCAAGACCACCGCGGGCAACAACCAGGTCCTCAACGCCTACGTCATGGTCGCGAGCCCCGCCGCCACCCTCGCCCACCCCGACTTCCCCGACGTCGCCAAGGCGCAGGTGGAGTGGTACCAGCGGATGGGCTCCTTCACCAAGAAGTCCAGCTTCTACGGCCAGATGATCACCGAGCCGACCCGCTACACCAACCTCGGCAACGACTTCGAGCAGCTTGAGGACGACATCACCCGCGGCCGCAAGAAGATCAGCGACATGCAGCAGGCCGTGTCCACCTGGAAGAGCCAGGGCGGCGACAAGCTGCGCGACTGGTACCACAAGCTCCTCGACGAAAACGGCTCGGCGGCGAGCTGACCAGGCGCTGAGGCAAGGAGAACAACCGTGTCACACAGCACGGTGCCTCGCAGCAGGGCCGAGGCAGACGACAGGGCGCAGAAGACTCCGGCGGCGTCCGGCGGCGCTGCCGGAACCCCGCGGGAGAAGAAGAACGGGAAGCTGCGTCTGCGGCTGAGATTCAGACGCGACCGCGTCCTGCTCCTGATGACGCTGCCCGCCGTCCTGCTCCTGCTGGTCTTCAACTACCTGCCGATCCTCGGCAACATCGTCGCCTTCCAGGACTACGACCCCTACGTCAGCAGCAACGGCATTGTCGCCATGCTGCACAGCCCCTGGGTCGGCGTCGAGAACTTCCAGCGAATGTTCGAGGACCCGGACTTCTGGAACGCGGTCCAGAACACCCTGGTGCTGTTCTTCCTGCAACTCGTGCTGTTCTTCCCGATCCCGATCGGGCTCGCGCTGCTCATCAACAGTGTGGTCAGGCCACGGGTGCGGGCGATCTCCCAGGCGATCCTCTACCTCCCGCACTTCTTCTCCTGGGTGCTGGTCATCGCCGTCTTCCAGCAGCTCTTCGGCGGCGCGGGCATCCTGTCGCAGCTGCTGCGCGACCACGGGTACGACGGGCTGGCCATCATGACCGACCCGTCCACCTTCAAGTTCCTGGTGACGGCGGAGGGCATCTGGAAGGACGCCGGCTGGGGGGTCATCGTCTTCCTCGCGGCCCTGTCCTCGGTCAGCCCCGACCTGTACGAGGCGGCGGCGATGGACGGGGCCGGACGTTGGCGCCGGATCTGGCATGTGACGCTGCCCGCGCTGCGCCCGGTGATCGCGCTGCTGCTGGTGCTGCGCGTGGGTGACGCGCTGACGGTCGGATTCGAACAGATCCTGCTCCAACGCGACGCCGTCGGACCAGGGGCCGCGGAGGTCCTCGACACCTTCGTGTGGTGGAACGGCGTGCGCAACCAGGACTTCGGCTACGCGGCCGCCGCCGGCCTCGTCAAGGGCGTGGTCAGTCTCGGACTGGTCCTCGCCGCGAACAAAGTGGCCCATCTCATGGGCGAGCAGGGGGTGTACAAGAAGTGACCGCCGTCATCGACAAGCCGCCCGTACCCCAGCGGTCCCGGTGGGCCGCCCCGCCCCGCCCGACATGGGAGGAGGAGCCCAGCAAGGCCGGTGTCGCCGGCAAGGGCCTCGTCCTGGGCCTGGCCTGCTTCGCGATCCTCTTCCCGCTGTGGATCGTGCTGGTCACCAGCCTGTCCTCCCGCAAGACCATCGACGAGGCGGGCGGACTGGTGATGATCCCCAAGGGCATCACGTTCATCGCCTACAAGGAACTGCTGAGCGGCGGGCAGGTCACCCGGGCCGCGATCATCAGCGTGCTGATCACCCTCGTCGGCACGCTGTTCTCGATGGCCGTGTCGGTGCTGTGCGCCTACGGCCTCTCGCGCGTCGGATCGCTCGGACACCGCTGGCTGCTGATGCTGCTGCTGGCGACGATGTTCTTCAGCGCAGGGCTGATCCCCACGTATCTGCTGGTGCAGTCACTGGGCCTGACCGACAGCTATCTCGCGCTGATCCTGCCGAGCGCGATCAGTGTCTTCAACATCCTGGTGCTGCGCGGGTTCTTCATGGGGATCTCGCAGGAACTCACCGACAGCGCGCGTATCGACGGCGCCGGTGACCTCCGCATCCTCTGGCAGATCGTCATGCCGCTCTCGCGTGCCGTGCTCGCGGTGATCACGCTGTTCTACGCCGTCGGGTACTGGAGCGCCTGGTTCAACGCGTCCCTGTATCTCAACGACCAGGGCATGATGCCGCTCCAGAACGTCATGATCCAGCTGGTGCAGAAGCAGGAGGCGCCGGTGGGGCTGGGGCAGGCGATCAAGACCGGTGAGCTGTCCGGGCTGGCGATTCAGATGGCGGTCATGGTCATGGCTCTGCTGCCGGTGGCCGTGTTGTCTCCCTTCGTGCAGAAGCACTTCAAGAAGGGGATGTTGACCGGCGCGGTCAAGGGCTGACGCCCTGGCAGGACAGGCCGCCTTTCGAGTGCGGTTGTGTGCGGAGGGTCGCGCCCACGCGGCGGAGCCCGTGGTCAGGGCCCCGCGCCCCTGAGGTATCTCCCCCCGATCTCCTTCTTGTACAGCGAGGTATGTGTCATGTACGCGTCCCGTCTTAGTCGTCGTGCCGTCCTGGCGGGTACCGCGGCCGCCGCGGCCCTCACCACCGTCTCCGCGCTCGAAGGCCGCGCCCACGCCGCCGAGCCGGCCGCCCCGGCCTACCGGTGGCGCAACGCCGTCATCGGCGGGACCGGGTTCGTCACGGGTGTGTTGTTCCACCCGGCCGTGCGGGGGCTCGCCTACGCCCGCACCGACATCGGCGGCGCCTACCGGTGGGACGAACGGGCCGCCCGCTGGATCCCGCTCATCGACCACCTCGGGTGGGACGACTGGAACCTCACCGGCGTCGAGGCCATCGCCGTGGACCCGGCGCACCCGAAGCGGGTCTACCTCGCGCTGGGCACCTACGCCCAGACCTGGGCCGGCAACGGGGCGGTGCTGCGGTCCGAGGACCGGGGGGCCACCTGGGCCCGTACCGATCTCACCGTGAAGCTCGGGGGCAACGAGGACGGGCGGGGGGCGGGGGAGCGGCTGCTCGTCGATCCCCGGGACAGCGACACCCTGTGGCTGGGCACTCGCCATGACGGGCTCCTGAAGTCCACCGACCGGGGGGCCACCTGGTCGGCCGTCACCGGGTTCCCGGCGACGCCCAGCGCCTCCGGGCAGGGCGTCACCCTCCTCGTCGCCGCCGGGCGCACCCTCTACGCCGGGTGGGGCGACTCGGACGGGACCTCCGCCAACCTGTACCGCACCAGCGACGGCACCACGTGGGAGGCCGTCCCCGGACAGCCCTCCGGCGCCTCGGCCAAGGTCCCGATCCGGGCCGCGTACGACTGCCACACGCGTGAGCTGTACGTGACGTACGCCAACGCGCCCGGGCCCAACGGGCAGTCCGACGGCAGTGTGCACAAGCTCGCCACCGTCGGTGGCAAGTGGACCGAGGTGACCCCGGCCGCGCCGGGCGGGACCACCAGTGACGGCTCCGCCGACACCTTCGGCTACGGGGGTGTCGCCGTCGACGCCCGGCGCCCCGGCACCGTCGTCGTGTCCACCAACAACCGCTGGGCCGCGGTCGACACCCTGTACCGGAGCACCAACGGGGGCCGCACCTGGACGTCCCTGAAGGACTCCGCGGTTCTCGACGTGTCCGAGACGCCGTTCCTCACCTTCGGCGGTGAGCGGCCGAAGTTCGGCTGGTGGATCCAGGCCCTCGCCGTCGACCCGTACGACTCCCGGCACATCGTGTACGGCACCGGCGCGACCCTGTACGGCACCCGGGACCTGAAGCACTGGGCGCCACAGATCCGCGGCCTGGAGGAGACCTCCGTACGCCAGCTGATCTCGCCGCCGACCGGCGAGGCACACCTGATCAGCGGGCTTGGGGACGTCGGCGTGATGTACCACGAGCGGCTCACGGCGTCGCCGTCGCGCGGCATGGCGAACAACCCCGTGTTCGGTACGGCGACGGGACTCGCGCAGGCCGCGGCCAAGCCGTCGTACGTCGTGCGCACCGGCTGGGGAGACCACGGCAACGGCGCGTATTCCAACGACGGCGGCAGGACCTGGGCGCCCTTCGCGGCCCAGCCGGCCATCGCCAAGGACGCGCCGGGGCCGATCGCCACCAACACCGACGGCAGCGTGCTGCTGTGGACCTTCGTGCACTGGGACGGCACCAAGTACCCCGGCCAGCGCTCCACCGACAACGGAGCCACCTGGTCCGAGGTCTCCTCCTTCCCCAAGGGCGCCACACCGCTCGCCGACCCCGCCGACCCGAAGCGCTTCTACGCCTACGACACCGACACGGGGACGCTGTTCGCCAGCAGCGACGGCGGCGTCACTTTCACCAGGGGCGCGACCGGACTGCCCGCGGGCGACAGCCAGTTCCAGCTGGCCGCGGCCCCGGGGCGCTCCGGCGACCTGTGGCTGAGCACCAAGGGGAACGGGCTGTACCGGTCCACCGACGGCGGCGCGAGCTTCTCGAAGGTCACCAGCTGCTGGGCCTCGTACACCCTGGGCTTCGGCAAGGCCGCACACGGTGCCGACTACCCGGCGATCTACCAGGTCGGCTCGACGGAGACCATCACCGCCGTGTACCGCTCGGACGACGGGGCGAAGAGCTGGGTGCGGATCAACGACGACCAGCACCAGTGGGGGTGGACCGGCGAGGTCATCACCGGCGACCCGCGGGTGTACGGCCGGGTCTACCTCGCCACCAACGGGCGCGGCATCCAGTACGGGGAGCCCGTCCGATGACCGCCCGGAAACAGCCGGGGCTCGCGGACGCCACGCGCGGCCGTGTCCTCTTCGGGGGCGACTACAACCCCGAGCAGTGGCCCGAGGAGACCTGGCACGAGGACGTCCGGCTGATGCGGGACGCCGGCGTCAACTCCGTCACCCTCGGCGTCTTCTCCTGGTCCAAGCTCGAACCGCACCCGGGGGCCCGGGAGTTCGGCTGGCTGGACACGCTGATGGACCTGATGCACGACAACGGCATCGGCGTCGTCCTGGCCACCCCCACCTCCTCGCCCCCGCCCTGGATGGGCCGCCTGCACCCGGACACCCTGCCGGTCACCGAGGACGGCCGCACCGAGTGGTGGGGCGGTCGGCAGCACTTCTCGCACTCCAGCGCCACCTACCGCCGCTACGCCGCCGCCATCACCGAGGACCTGGCCGCCCGCTACGGCAACCACCCCGCCCTCACGATGTGGCACATCAACAACGAGTACTGCACCTTCGACCACGGCGACGAGGCGGCCGCCGCCTTCCGCCGCTGGCTGCGCGAGAAGTACGGCACCCTCGACGCCCTCAACACCGCCTGGGGCACGGCCTTCTGGAGCCAGGGCTACGACAGCTGGGACGGCATCCTGCCGGCGCGCGCCCCGCACTACCTGAAGAACCCCGCCCAGGTGCTGGACTTCCGGCGCTTCACCTCCGACATGCTGCTGGAGTGCTGCGTCGCCGAACGCGACATCGTCCGCCGCCACACCCCGCACATCCCGGTCACCAGCAACTTCATGCCGCTGTGGATCGGCCAGGACGCCTGGCGCTGGGCCGAGGAGGAGGACGTCGTCTCCGTCGACCTCTACCCCGACCCGCGCGATCCCCTCGCCGCCCAGTACGCGGCGATGGTCCAGGACCTGACCCGCTCCCAGGCACGCGGCCCGTGGATGCTGATGGAGCAGGCGGCCGGACCGGTCAACTGGCGCGGGGTGAACCACCCCAAGCCGCGCGGCATGAACCGCCTGTGGTCCCTGCAGGCGGTGGCCCGGGGAGCGGACGCCGTCTGCTACTTCCAGTGGCGGCAGTCCCGGCAGGGCGCGGAGAAGTTCCACTCCGGGATGGTCAGCCACGCGGGCGAGGAGGGCCGCACCTTCCAGGAGGTCAAGCAGCTCGGCGCCGACCTCGCGAAGCTGGGCCCGCACGCGGCGGACCGGCACATCACCTCCGACGTCGCCGTCCTGCACGACTGGCACGCCTGGTGGGCCGGCGCACAGGACGGCCGGCTGTCCACGCGGGTCGACCACCCCGAGCTCCTGAAGGCCTGGCACCGCGCCCTCTGGGAGAGTCACCTCACCACCGACTTCGCCCACCCCGAACACGACCTGTCCGCCTACAAACTGGTCGTCGTCCCGCAGCTCTACCTCCTCACGGACACGGCGATCGACAACCTCCTGGCCTACGTGCGCGGCGGCGGCACCCTCGTCAGCGGCTTCCTCACCGCAGTCGCCGACCAGGACGACCGGGTGCGCCCCGGCGGCATGGACGCCCGGCTGCGCGAGCTGTTCGGCATCCGCACGCTGCACGAGTGGTGGCCGCTGGACGCCGGGGAGAACGTCGAGTGCGACGGCTTCCGGGGGACGCTGTGGTCGGAGGAGATCGAGGCCGACGACCCGGACCACACCGTCCCCTACAAGGGCGGGGAGCTCGACGGACTGCCCGCCGTCCTGCGCCGGGGCCGCGCCTGGTACGTCTCGACCCTCCCGGAGCCCGAGGCGCTGAGCGAGCTGCTCGCCCGCGTGGCCGCCGACGCCGGTGTCAGGCCGGTGCTCGACGGCCTCCCGGCCGGCGTCGAGGCGGTGCGCCGAGGAGAGCTGCTGTTCGTGCTCAACCACGGGCGCGAGCCGGTCACCGTCGAGGTGCCCGGCACCCGCACCGACCTGCTGACCGGAGCCGCCCACGAGGACCGGCTCACCCTCGGCCGCTACGGCGTCGCGGTGCTGACCTCATGACCGGCGGCCCCGTCCACGGCACCTGGGAGCCGCAGCCGGCCGCCCGCTGGGAGGACGGCTTCCTCAGCGGCAACGGCCGGCACGGCGCCCTGGTGTTCGGCGATCCCGACGACGACCGCGTGATCGTCACGCACCACACCCTCGTCCGCCCCAACGGCGGCGAGGACGCCCGCCCGCCACGGCTCGCCGACAGCCTGTCCGAGCTGCAGGACCGCCTGCTCGCCGGTGACCTCACCGCCGCCGAGGGCTTCACGGACGGACGGCCGTTGCAGTGGGTGCAGCCCTTCCACCCCGCCTTCCAGACCCGGCTGCGCGGGCCCGGCGGAACCCGCGGTCGCTATCGCCGCTCCGTGGACTTCACCACGGGCGAGACCGTGGCCGGGTGCGCGGGCTGGAGCAGCCGTGTCTTCGTCTCCCGCGCCGACGACGTGATCGTCCAGCACGTCACCGCCCCCGACCTGGACATCTCCCTCGACCACCGGCTCCCGGGCGCACCGGCCGACCTCGCCGTCGGCCACGGCGCCGTCCTGACCACCGACGGCGCCCTGCTCACCCTGCGCGCCCGCTATCCCGGCAGCGACCGCGCCTACACGGGGGCCACCCTCGTCGTCGTCACCGGTGGCCGCACCGAGCTGGCCCGGCCGGGCCTGCGTGTCACCGGCGCCGAGTCCGTGCTGCTGCTGACCCGCGTGCGACGCCACACCGGCCGCCTGGACGTCACCGAGGAACGGCGCGCCCTGACCGCCCTGTGCGCAGGCCGTTCCTACGCCGACCTCCTCGACCGCCACCTCGCCGGGCACCGCACGGCCTATGAGCGTGTCACCCTCGACCTGCACGCCGACCCGGCGGACCGCGCCCTCCCAGGCTCCGACCTGCTCAAGCGCCCCGACAGCCCGGCCCTCCTCGAACGCCTCTTCGCCGCCGGCCGCTACCACCTGCTGTCCTCCTCCGGCCTCAACCCGCCCCGCCTGCCCGGCCTGTGGACCGGCGACTGGGACACCGCGTGGGCCGGCGCGTTCACCAACGACGCCAACGTCAACCTCCAGACCGCCTCCGCCACGGCCGCCGCCCTCCCCGAAGTCACCGAAGCCCTGGCCTCGCTGATTTACCGTCAGATACCCGACTGGCAGGACAACGCCCGCGCGGTCTTCGGCGCCCGGGGCGTGGTCGCGCCCGCGCACACCGACGGCGAGTCCGGGCACGCGTACCACTTCAACCGCGAGTACCCGCTGCACCTGTGGACCGCGGGCGCCGACTGGCTGCTCAAGCCCCTCGTCGACCACGACGAGACCCGCGGTGAACAGGACCCGCGCACCGCCGCCGCCCTCGCCGAAGTCGCCCGGTTCTACGAGGACTTCCTCACCCGCACCGACGACGAAGGGCGTGTGGCCGTCGTCCCCTCCTACTCGCCCGAGAACCGGCCCGCGAACGCGAGCTGGGGCGCGATCAACGCCGCCATGGACCTGTCGGCCGCCCGGCACGCCCTGCTCACCGCCACCGCGTACCACCCGGACACCCCGCGGGCCGACCGCTGGCGCGCCCTCGCCGACCGCCTCCCCCCGCACCGGACCAACGCCGACGGCGCCCTCGCCGAATGGGCCTGGCCCGGCCTCGACGACACGTACGACCACCGCCACCTCAGCCACCTCTACGGCGTGTGGCCGCTCGACGAGATCAACCCCTACGACACCCCCCACCTCGCGGCCTCGGCCCACCGCGCGCTCCAACTGCGCGGCGCCGAGAACGACTCCGCGCACGGCCACCTCCACCACGCCCTGATCGCGGCCCGCCTCCGGGACGGCCACCGGGTCGCGCACGCGCTCGCCAACGTGCTGGAGGGCGACTTCTTCCACGCCTCCCTGATGAGCGCCCACTACCCGAAGCGCGACGTCTACAACGCGGACGCCGCCCACACCCTGCCCGCCGTCGTCATCGAGACGCTGGTGCAGTCCACCCCCGACCGCCTGGTCCTGCTGCCCGCGCTCCCGGCCGCCCACCCCAAGGGGCGACTGCGGGGCGTCCGCACGAGGTTCGGTGCCACGCTCGACCTCGACTGGACCCCGGACGGTCTGCGGGCCGTCCTGAGACCGACGCGCACCCACCGCGTCGAACTCCGTACTTCCTCCGGCGTGCGGGAGCTCGACCTCGTCGCCGGAGAAGACCACGTCCTCACGTCGGGGGCGTGGTAATCCCCCCATCTCCCCCCACCCATGGAAAGGGACACCATGGCATCACGCACGCTGAGCAGAGTCACCAAGGCCCTGCTCGCCCCCACACTCGCGCTCGGCGCCACCATAGGCCTCGCCTCCGCCCCCGCCCAGGCCGCCGTCTGGAACACCTGCGACCAGTGGGGCAACACCAGCCTGAACGGCTACACGCTCTACAACAACATCTGGGGCTCCGGCGCGGGCAGCCAGTGCATCTGGGCCAACTCCGGCACCAACTGGGGCGTCTGGGCCAACCACCCCAACACCGGCGGCATCAAGTCCTACCCCGACGCCAAGAAGGTGATCAACAAGTCGATCACCTCCCTCGGCTCGCTCTCCAGCAGCTACAACGTCACGGTCCCGTCGTCCGGCGCGTACAACACGTCGTACGACATCTGGGACACCGACTACGACTACGAGATCATGCTCTGGGTCAACAAGACCGGAGCCGTCGGGCCCCTCGGCACCTCGCAGGGCAATGTGACGCTGGGCGGTCACACGTGGACCGTCTACAAGGGCACCAACGGCGCGAACGAGGTCTTCTCGTTCATCCGCACCTCCAACTCCAGCTCCGGCACGGTGAACATCCTGCCGATCCTCAAGTGGATCAAGGACACCAAGCGCTGGTTCGGCGACGAGACCATCGGTGACGTGCAGTTCGGCTACGAGATCACCTCGTCGAACGGCGGGCTGAACTTCACCACCAACAACCTGACGGTAAGCAGTAGTTGAGAATCCGGGGAGCCGTCCGTGGGGCGGCTCCCCACCCGAGTGCGGGGTGCGGTTTCATGGGCCCCATGCGTATCGCAGCCCCCCTCCGCCACACGCTCCTCGCCGCAGCCGCCACGGCCGCCCTCCTCACCGTCCCGGGCACCGCCACCGCGGCCCCCTCCCCCCACTCCGCACCCGTCGCGGCGTCCGCCCTGCGCCCCGTGGCCGGCTTCGCCGCCGAACGCCTCGCCACCGCCGACCTGGTCGCCGCCGCCAAGTGGGGCACCGACAGCCCCATCGACGACCCCGCCCGCGAGCAGCAGGTCCTCGACACCGTGGCCGCGCAGGCACAGGCGATCGGTGCCGATCCGGACGAGGTCCGGCGGATCTTCCGGGACCAGATCGAGGCGAACAAGATCGTCCAGCGCGGCCTGTACCAGCGGTGGACCGCCCACCCCGAGCAGGCCCCGACCACCAAGCCGGACCTGGCCGTCGTCCGTCAGACGATCAACCGCATCAACACCGGCCTGGTCCAGGCCCTGGCCGACTCGGCCCCCGTGCGCACCGCGCCCACGTGCCGGCCGGAGCTCGCCCTGGCGGCCCTCCAGGTCCACCACGAGCAGCACCCGGACGGACTGCACACCCGCGCCCTCGTCCGCTCCCTGGCCTCCGTCTGCCGCTGACTCGCGACACGAGTGTGCGGCCGGTCCCTCCCCTACGGGGACCGGCCGCACACCCGCGCACGACGCGGCTACTCCGCTACAGGCAGCCGCGCCCCGTCCCGCAGGAACAGCGGGATCCGGTCCAGTGGGGCGTCGACCGTCACGGTCGCACCGCCCTCGTACGACTCACCCGTCCACGCGTCGGTCCAGCGCGCACCCGCCGGCAGGTACACCGTCCACTCCGTGGCGCCCGCCGCGAGCACCGGGGCGACCAGCAGATCGCGGCCGAAGAGGTAGGCGTCGTCGACGCTCCAGGCCTTCGGGTCCTCGGGGAACTCCAGGAACAGCGGCCGCATCGGCGGCAGCCCCTCCTCGTGGGCCTCGCGCATGACCTCGAGGACGTACGGCTTGATGCGCTCACGCAGCCGCAGGTACTGCGCCAGGATCGCGCCCGCCTCCTCCCCGTACGACCACACCTCGTTCGGCCCGCCGGTCATGTCCGGACCCAGCGGCATGCCCGGGTCGCGGAAGCCGTGCAGGCGCATCAGCGGGGACAGCGCGCCGAACTGGAACCAGCGGACCATGACCTCGCGGTACGCCGGGTCGTCCGGATCGCCGCCGTGGAAGCCGCCGATGTCGGTGTTCCACCAGGGGATGCCGGACAGCGAGGTGTTGAGACCGGCGGCGATCTGGCGGCGCAGGGTCGGGAAGTCGGTGCCGATGTCGCCGGACCACAGGGCGGCGCCGTAGCGCTGGCTGCCCGCCCACGCCGAGCGGTTGAGGGTGATGATCTCGTCGTCGCCGGAGCCGGACGCCCGCAGGCCCTCGTAGAAGGTGCGGGCGTTCTCGACGGGGTAGATGTTGCCGACCTCCAGGCCGGGGCCCGCCCAGTAGCGCAGGTTCTCCTGGAAGCCCGGCTTCAGCTCCGGCTCGCAGGCGTCCAGCCAGAACGCGGTGATGCCGTACCGGGTCAGGTAGTTGTCGCGGACGCGCGACCACACGAACTCGCGGGCGTCCGGGTTCGTGGCGTCGTAGAAGGCGACCTGGACGGTGGAGGCGACCTCCTTGTCCGGCCAGTCGGCGTGCGCCATCGGGCCGTACTGGGTGCCGATGAAGTAGCCGCGCTGCTCCATGACGGGGTGGTTCTCGCTCAGGGGCGACACGGACGGCCAGACGCTCACCACCAGCTTGATGCCGAGCTCCTCCAGCTCGCGCACCATCGCCGCCGGGTCCGGCCACTCGTTCAGGTCGAACTTCCACTCGCCCAGGTGGGTCCAGTGGAAGAAGTCGCAGACGATGGCGGTGATGGGCAGGCCCCGCCGCTTGTACTCGCGGGCCACCGACATCAGCTCGTCCTGGGTGCGGTAGCGCAGCTTGCACTGCCAGAAGCCGGCCGCCCACTCCGGCAGCATCGGCGTCCGGCCCGTCACCGCGCTGTAGCGGCGCTGGGCCTCGGCCGGGGCGCCCGCGGTGATCCAGTAGTCGATCTGGCGGGCGGAGTCCGCCACCCAGCGGGTGCCGTTGTGTGCCAGCTCCACACGGCCGATCGCCGGGTTGTTCCACAGCAGGGTGTAGCCGCGGCTGGAGGTGAGGACCGGGATGCCGACCTCGGCGTTCCTCTGGACGAGGTCGAGGACCAGGCCCTTCTGGTCGAACCGGCCGTGCTGGTGCTGGCCGAGGCCGTACAGCTTCTCGTCGTCGTAGGCGGCGAAGCGCTGCTCAAGGCGGTGGTAGCCGTTGCCGACGGCCGTGTAGAGACGCGGGCCCGGCCACCAGAAGTGGGCGCGCTCCTCGGCGAGGATCTCGACGCCGTCCTCGGTGCGCAGGAAGCGGACCATGCCCTCGGCGTCGACCATCACGGTCAGCGCGCCGACGGTCAGCGTGCCCAGGCCGTCCTCGATCTTGACGCTGCTCTCGGTCGGCGGGGCGTCCTCCAGCAGCGCGCCCGGCAGCCCCTGCAGGACCGGCCCGCCGAGCCGGGCACGGACCCGGACCGCGTCCGGCCCCCACGGCTCGACGAGCACGGTCTCCTGGCGGCCGCTCCACTCCAGCGCGCCGTCCCGCTCGCGGAACGTGCCGACGGTGGGAGACGACTGCGCGAGGCTGACCTGGGACTGGTTTTCGGCAGGCTGATTCACGTGGGGTGCTCCTGGAGGAGTGCAGACAGGGGATGCCCCATGGGGCAGCGTAAGTCGGATCAGGAAGCGGTGGCCGGGGCCGGACCCGTGCTCGACCGGACGGTCAGTTCGGGGGCGATCAGCACGACGTCGTCGCTGCCGCGCCCGTCGAGCTTGGCGACCAGGCGTTCCACGGCGTGCCGCCCCATCTCCTGGGCGGGGATGGCGACGGACGTGAGTCGGACGGAGGCCTGGTTGGCGACCTGGTCGGGGCAGATCGCGACCACGGACACGTCCTCGGGCACGGCCCGGCCCTGCTGGCGCAGCAGGGCGAGCAGCGGCTCGACCGCCGACTCGTTCTGCACGACGAAGCCCGAGGTGCCGGGGCGTTCGTCGAGGACACGGGCGAGGGTCGCGGCCATTGCGTCGTACCCGCCCTCACAGGGGCGGTGCAGCACCCGCAGGTCGAGCTCCCGGGCACGCGAGCGCAGGCCGTCGAGGGTGCGCTCGGCGAACCCGGTGTGCCGTTCGTAGACCGCGGGGGCCTCGCCGATGACGGCGATGTCACGGTGGCCGAGCTTCGCCAGGTGCTCCACGCACAGCGCACCCGTCGCGTTCCAGTCCAGATCGACGCAGGTCAGGCCGCTGGTATCGGCGGGGAGGCCGATGAGAACCGACGGTTGGTCGGTGCCGCGCACCAGCGGCAGCCGCTCGTCGTCGAGCTGGACGTCCATCAGGATCATCGCGTCGGCGAGCCCGCTGCCGGTGACGCGGCGCACGGCGTCGGGGCCCTCCTCGCCGGTGAGCAGCAGGACGTCGTAGCCGTGGGTGCGGGCCGTGGTGGCGACCGCGATGGCGATCTCCATCATCACCGGCACGTACATGTCCGTGCGCAGCGGGATCATCAGCGCAACGATGTTCGACCTGCTGCTCGCCAGGGCGCGGGCGCCCGCGTTCGGGTGGTAGCCCAGCTCGCGGATGCTCTGCTCGACCCGCTGCCGGGTGGTCGCGGAGATCGACCGCTTGCCGCTGAGGACATAGCTCACCGTGCTCGCCGAGACTCCGGCGTGCTGGGCGACCTCGGCGAGGGTGACCATCCAGCTCTCCAAGCTTTGTGAAGCGCTTCGACAGTGCGCAGTATGGACAAGGGCGGGTGAGGGTGGTTCGACAGTAGCTCTAGCGGGGGTGGGTGTCCATAGGTTGTCGAAGCGCTTCGACGGAATCTCCGGGAGCGGTTTCCCGCGGTGACTTTCCGCGGAGAACACGGCGGAGAGTACGGCAACCGTCCGGGGCGTCGGCGGCCACTGAGGAGCGGTAACACGAACCGTCCCCCGGAAGGACCCCCGATGCAACACCGTCGTCCCCGCCTGACGAAGAAGACGAAGACCCTCACCGCCGCCGGGGTCGCCCTCGCGGCCGCCGCCGGGGTCACCGTCGCCCAGGCGGGCGAGTCGAGCAAGAAGTGCACGGCCTTCGACACGATCACGCTCGGCAAGTACTACGTGAACAACAACCTCTGGGGCCAGGACAAGGCCACCGGCAGCCAGTGCGTCTGGGACGACGACACGGCTTCCGGGTCCGCGATCTCCTGGGGCACGGACTACACCTGGGCCAACAACAGCAAGGGCAAGGACTACGACGTGAAGTCCTACGCCAGTACGGTCCTCGGCTGGCACTGGGGCTGGAAGGTCGACAAGGCGAAGACCGGTCTGCCGATCCGGGTCGGCGACCGCAAGCCGGTGAAGACCAGCTGGGAGTTCTCGGTCAGCTCCCACCCCGGCACCATGAACGTCGCCTACGACCTGTGGCTGCACGCCAAGAACACCGCCGACTGGCAGGACCAGCCCACCGACGAGATCATGATCTGGCTCAACCGCCAGGGCGGCGCGGGCCCGCTGGGCACCAAGTACGGCAGCGTCCGCCTCGGCGGCGCGATGTGGGACGTCTACCGGGGCGACATCGGCTGGAAGGTCTTCTCCTTCGTCCGCCGCGCCAACACCACCAAGGCCACGCTCGACCTGGACGACTTCACCCAGGCCCTCGTCCGCCGCAAGCTGCTGAGCAACGACAAGTACGTCTCCGGCATCGAGTCCGGCACCGAGGTGTTCAAGGGCGCGGGGCGGCTGGACACCAAGACGTACTCGGTCGGCGTCGGCTGAGGAGACCCGGCTTCGGGGTGGGCGCCTGTCGTTCCGAGTGCCCCCTCGAACACCCGCCCGCCCCTGTTCGCCGCGTGTCATCATTGCGTTCACTGTGGCGCCGGGGGCGGTGCCGCACGGGGACACGAGGGGGGCTCGTGAGTACATCCGTGTTGGGGGCACTGCGGGGGGCACAGAAGTCGGCGAAGGGTGTGTCGCTCTACTCGCGGTACGTGAACCGGCCGGCCGGGCGGGTGCTGGCGGCGGGCGCGTACCGGATCGGGCTGACGCCCAATCAGGTCACCCTGGTCAGTGCCGCGTTCACCTTCGCCGCCATCGCGTCCGTCGCGCTCGTACGACCCTCCTGGCCGCTCGCGTTCGCGGTGTACGCCGCCCTGGTGGTCGGCTTCGCCTTCGACTCCGCCGACGGGCAGCTCGCCCGGCTCACCGGCAAGGGCGGCCCGGCGGGGGAGTGGCTCGACCATGTCGTGGACTGCGCCAAGATGGTCGCGCTGCACACCGCCGTACTGATCGCCTTCTACCGCTTCTTCGACCTCCCCGGCGACGGCTGGCTGCTGCTCCCGCTCGGCTTCCAGCTCGCCGCGGTGCTCACCTTCTGCGCCGGCCTGCTGACCGAACAGCTCAAGCGGGGGCGCGCCGGGGGGAACACCCCGGCCGCTCCGCCCTCCCGGCTGCGGGCCATCGCCCTGCTGCCCGTGGACTACGGGGTGTTCTGCCTGGTCTTTCTCACGCTGGGCGCGCCACAGGTCTTCCGGGCGGCCTACGCCGTCCTCGCCGTCGTCCACGGCCTGTTCCTGCTGGCGTTCCTCGCGAAGTGGTTCAGGGAGCTGTCCGCGCTTCCCCGGAACCCGGTGTGACCAGCGCGGCCAGCGCCCTGCCCAGCAGGGTGCTGGACGTGTGGACGGTGTACGGGAAGTAGACGACCTCGACGCCGACGCTCGCGAAGTCCCGCTCGAGCTTCTCGCCCCTCTCGGTGCCCCGCCAGTCGTCGCCCTTGAAGATCACGTCGAAGCGGACCTGCTGCCACGTCTCCAGCTTGTCGGGGACGGTCTCCACGAACGCGGCGTCCACGTGCCGGACGCTGCGCACGATCTCCAGGCGCTCCGGCAGCGGGATCACCGGCCTGCGCCCCTTGGCGCGTTCGGCCATCTCGTCCGAGACGACCCCGGCGACCAGATAGTCGCACTGACTGCGCGCGTGTCTGAGGATGTTGAGGTGCCCGATGTGGAACAAATCGTACACACCGGGTGCATAACCGACACGATGGACCATGCGTTCTCCCCCCACGGATGAACGTCAACCCCCGCTGACGGCAGTTGATGGTCCGCAGACTCTACTGTGAAGCCCACCTGGAGATCCGGTGAACGGTTAAGGTGGGCAAGCATCACTTTCCGGGGGGAAGGGGACCGGCTTTGACCGGATTCGAGCCCGCGCATGCCCTGACGCCGCACAGCAGCTTCGCCGGACGCTGCCTGCTGCTGGTGTCCACGAACTACGCGCCCGAGCACACGGGCATCGGCCCCTACGCCACCCAGCTCGCCGAACACTGGGCGGCCCGCGGCGCCGACACCCACGTCCTCGCGGGCATGCCGCACTACCCGTCCTGGCGGCTCGACCCGGAGTACGCGCGACGCTGGCGGGTGCGAGAGCAGCGCGGCGGGGTCACCGTGCACCGCCGTGCCCACACCGTCCCCGCCCGGCAGACCGCCCTGCGCCGGGCCCTGTTCGAGGCCTCACTGCTCGCCCACCAGCTCGCCGCCCCGCCCCGCATGCCCCGCCCGCACGCGGTCGTCGCCCAGATGCCGAGCCTGGCGGGCGCGGTCGTGGCGGCCCGGATCGCCGCCCGGCGCCGGGTCCCTTTCGTGCCCGTCGTCCAGGACCTCATGGGCGCCGCGGCAGCGCAGAGCGGCATCAGCGGTGGCGACAAGGCGGCCGCGGTGGCCGCGCGCGCCGAGCGGTACGCGCTCGGCCGGGCCACCCTCGTCGGCGTCATCCACGACACCTTCCGGCCCCGCGTCGAGGCCATGGGGGTCGACCCCGGGCGCATCCGGCTCGTCCCCAACTGGTCTCACGTGGCCCGCCCTTCGCGTCCACGCGCCGAGACGCGGGCCCGGCTGGGATGGGCCAAGGATCGCCAGGTCGTCCTCCACTCCGGGAACATGGGCCTGAAGCAGGGCTTGGAGGTGCTCGTCGACGCGGCTCGGCTCGAACCGGCCGTCGACTTCGTCCTCATGGGCGACGGCAATCAGCGCACGGAGTTGCAGAAACGTGCCTCCTCGCTGCCCAACCTGCACTTCCTGCCGGCCGCCGACGAGGCCGACTTCCCCGAGGTCCTGGCCGCCGCGGATGTCCTCGCGGTCACACAGCGGGCCTCCGTCCTCGACATGAGCGTCCCCTCCAAGCTCACCTCCTACTTCGCCGCCGGGCGCCCCGTCATCGCCTCCGTCGCGGCCGAGGGCGGCACCGCCGACGAGGTGCGCCGGTCGGGCGCCGGGGTGCTGGTCGCCCCGGAGGACCCGGCCGCGCTGCTGACGGCGGTGCGGGAACTGGCGGCCGACCCGGCGCGGGCGGGCCGGCTGGGGGCCCGCGGGCCCGCGTACGTGGACGAGCGGCTCAGCCGCGCGGCCGGACTCGGCCGCCTGGACGACCTGCTCGCCGAGGCACTGGAACGGGGCACCACCGGGCACGGCCGGGCCCACCGGAGCACCCCAGGGCAAGAAGGAGCGGCACGCGCATGAACGATGAGGCACGCGGGCAGCAGGACGAGCCGGAACTCCTGCGCGACCAGGTCCAGCAGATCCTGCGCCATCGCGTCCTGGTGGCCGGCGGTCTGATCGCCGGCCTGCTCGGCGGGGCCTGGTTCGCCTTCGGCTCGGCGCCGACGTACGAGTCCTCCAGCGAGGTCCTGGTCCGGGCGGCCACCATCAACCCGTACGCGACCAGCGGCGTCTCCGCCGACAAGCAGATCAACATCGGCAGCGAGCGGCAGACCGCCGCGGGCAACGCGGTCGCCGAACGCGCCGCCGAGAAGCTCGGCCGCAGCGCCGACGACGCCGGGGCCCTGCAGAGCCACATCCAGGTGACCAACCCGCCGGAGACGCTGGTGCTGAAGTTCAGCTACGTCGCCGGCACCCCGACGGAGGCCGCCCGCGGCGCCGGGGCCTTCGCGCAGGCCTACCTCGACTACCGCGAGAAGATCACCTCCAGCACCGTCAACAGCATGATCGCGGGCTACAAGAAGCAGCTCGACCCGCTCGCCAAGCAGCGCGAGAACCTTCTCGACCAGATCGACCGGCTGGCGACCGACACCGAGAAGAGCACCGCGCTGGCCGCCCAGGCCAACCTGCTCAGCCAGATCACCGAACTCACCAACGACATCAGCGAGCTGAAGGCCCTGGACACCACTCCGGGCTACATGACCGTCAAGGCCGAACCGCCCGCCAAGGCGGAGGGCCTCGGCACCCCGATGCTGATCGCGCTCGGCGGCCTGGTCGGCCTCGCCCTCGGTCTGCTCGGCGCCTGGCTGAGGATGCTGTTCGACCCCGCCGCCCGCTCCGCCGAGACCGTCGCCCGCGCCCTGCGCGCCCCCGTGCTCGGCAGCCTGCCGCGGGTGCCCGAGGAGTCGCTGCTCACCACCGACGGCGCGCTCGCCGAGCAGTACCGCTCGGCCGCCTTCCGACTGGCGTACGACCGGCACTTCGCCGACCGCCGACGCCTGCTCGTCGTGGAACCGGGCGGCGAGGGCACCGCGGCCGCAGCCGTGGCCGTCAACCTCACCGCCTGCTTCGCCGAGACCGGCACATCGGCCCTGCTCGTGGAGGCCGACCTGCGCCACCCGCACCTCGCCCAGCGGCTGCCCGAGGCGCCGGGACCCCGTCCCGGCTGGGCGGACCGGGCCCTCTTCGACGGCGGCTCCACCTGGCCCGGCGGCCGGATCGTCGTGGACGCGGGGGAGTCCGGCACCTTCGACCTCGTCCCCGGCACCCACGTCCAGCACGTCGCCCGCACCCTCACCTCCGCCGCCACCACCCGCCTCATCGAACAGGCCAACGCCCCCGGCACCACGGTCGTGGTCCTCGCCCCGCCCGTCCTCTCCTACGCCGACGCGCTCGCCCTCGTCGACCGCGTCGACGGCGTGGTCGTGGTCTGTGACCCGCGCCGGGTGACCCGTGCGGCGCTGGAGCGCATCCGCGAGCTCATCGACGGCGCCGGCGGTCAGGTCCTCGGCGCGGTACTGCACCCGACGGCCCGCCCGCGCAGGGGGCGCCGCCAGGCCGGTACGAGCACGCCCGCACCCGTGAAGGAGCAGTCCGTACTGCCGGTGGACCCGGTGACCGCCCCGAACTCGTTGTCCTCGGGCACCCGGTGAGAGGCCGTACGGCCGCCCTGTGCTCCGTCCTCGACCAGGCGGTGAGCGCGCTCACCAACATCGCCGTCCTGGTCCTGGTCGCCCGGCACAGCGAGGCCGACACGTTCGCCCTGTTCGCCACGGCGTACGTCGTCTTCACCGTCCTGCTCGGCGGCTTCGGGGCCTACGTCGGCCAGGAGCTTGTCCTGTACCGCGGCGAGGGCCAGGACCTGCGACAGGCCTGCCGCGGGGCGGCCGCGTTCACGGCGGGCTCCTCGACGGTGCTGGGGGCGCTGCTCGCGGGCGGCGCGGTGCTGGTGACGGACGACGCCTCGGTGTTCGCGGCGCTGGGCCTGGTCCTGCCGGTGACGCTGACCCAGGACACCCTGCGCTACTGCTTCTCCGTCCTGCGCAAGCCCCACCTGGCCCTCGCGGCGGACCTGTTGCGGCTGGCCGCCGCGCTCCCCCTCCTGGCCCTCCAGCCGAACGACACCTCCGCGGCCCGCACGACGCTGGTGTGGGGCCTGTCCGCGCTCCCCGCCCTGCTGCTGTCGCTGGCCCTGCTACGGCCGCATTTACGAGGCGCCCGAACGCCCGTGAAGCGCTACGTCTCCCGAGGCCACCTGGGCCGCCGCTTCCTCGTCGAGTTCGGCGTGGGCAACGCCACCAGCCAACTCGCCGTCCTGGCCCTGGGTCTCTTCGCGACCCCCCTCGCGGTCGGCGCCCTGCGCGGCGCCACCACCCTCTTCGGCCCCCTCAACGTCACCTTCAACGCGGCCACCGGTTTCGGCCCACCCCTCCTCACCCGCCACCCCACCCCCCGCCGAGCGGCCCTACTGGCGGGCACGGCCCTCGCGGTGGTGGCGGCAGCGTGGGGAGCGGCGCTCTACGCTCTCCCGTCCTCCTGGGGCCGCCAACTCCTCGGCGACACGTGGGAGTCGGCCGCTCAGGTGCTCCCCGCGACGGGTGCCCAGTACGCGGCGATGGCCTTCGGCGTCTGCGGCCTCCTGGCGCTGCGCGTCCTGACGCCGCGCGCCACGCTGCCCGTCCAGCTGCTCTTCTCCCCGGTCTCGGCGGGCCTGCTGCTCGCGGGCTACGCCTGGACCGGCGTCGAAGGCGCCGCGTGGGGGCTGTGCCTGGGTTCGGTGCTGAAGGGGGCAGCGGCCTGGGCATGGGCGGCACGGGCCGAGGGAGCACCGGTGGGGGCGGCTGCGGCCGGGGCACCGGGAGTGGTGTCGTGAGCGCGGGCGGGCGGCGTCGAGCGTACCGCGGCCGGTCCGGTGAGACCGGGCCGCCCGTCGGCTCAGCGGATCACCAGGACGTGGTGGCCGCGCGGCAGCAGCTCGCCCACGACGGGCGCGCCGGGGATCTCACCGGCCACCAGCAGCCCGCCGGAGGTCTGCGCGTCGGCCAGGAGCAGTGCCTCGTCCCCGCTCACTGACGACAGGTCGCTGAGCGGGCGTACCCATTCCAGATTGCGCCGGGTGCCCCCGCTGACGTATCCCTCGCGCAGCGCCTGCCGGGCGCCGTCCAGGTAGGGCACGGCGGCCGAGTCGATCAGCGCGGTGACCCCGCTCGCCCGTGCCAGCTTGTAGGCGTGTCCGAGCAGCCCGAACCCGGTGACGTCCGTCGCGCAGGTGAGCCCGGCGGACACCGCCGCCTCGGCCGCCTCCCGGTTGAGCCGCGTCATGACCTCGACGGCCTGCGGGAACACCTCGCCGGTGGCCTTGTGCCTGCTGTTCAGCACACCGATGCCGAGGGGCTTGGTCAGCGACAGCGGTACACCTGGCCGGCCGGCGTCGCTGCGCAGCAGACGGTCCGGGTCGACCAGGCCGGTGACGGCCATGCCGTACTTGGGCTCGGGGTCGTCCACGCTGTGGCCGCCGGCGACGTGGCAGCCGGCGGCCGCGGCCGTGTCCAGGCCGCCGCGCAGCACCTCACGGGCCAGTTCGAGGGGGAGCACGTCCCGCGGCCAGGCCAGCAGGTTCACGGCGAGCAGCGGACGGCCACCCGTGGCGTACACGTCCGACAGCGCGTTCGCCGCCGCGATCCGGCCCCAGTCGTAGGCGTCGTCGACCACGGGCGTGAAGAAGTCGGTCGTCGCCAGCACCGCCGTGCCGTCCCGCAGCCGCACCACGGAGGCGTCGTCGCCCTCGTCCAGCCCGACCAGCAGTTCGCCCAGGGGATCACGGACCGGGACGGCGGCCCCGAGACCCCGCAGCATTTCCTCCAGTTCCCCGGGCGGGATCTTGCAGGCGCATCCGCCGCCGTGCGCGTACTGGGTGAGGCGGACGGTTTCCCGGGGCGACATCAGTGAGGTCACGTGGCCATGCTTCCGTACATACCTATTAGCGGCTAGATATGGCATTTGCGAAGATGGCCCCGTGGTACAGGGAGGCGTATCCGGCCTGGTGACCGGCCCGGTCCTCAAAACCGTTGAACGGCAGGAGCTGCCGTTGGCGGGTTCGATTCCCGTCCGCCTCCGCCACCCACGGCGAGCAGAAGAGGTGCCATGAGCGATCCGCGCCGGCTCATCCCGGGCACCGACTCCGTACTGGCCGATCCGCGCATCGCCCCCGCCGTACGGACGCTGGGGCGGCCCCTGGTGAAAGCGGCGGTCGCCGAGGCCCAGCGCCTCGCGAGGGCCGGTGAGATCGCCCCCGAGGACGTGGTGGACGCGGCGGTCGGCCACCTGCCCGAGCGGGCCTGCGGCCTGCGGCCGGTGATCAACGCCACCGGCGTCCTGGTGCACACCAACCTCGGCCGCGCGCCGCTGTCGAATGCCGCCCGGGACGCCGTGATGGCCGCGGCAGGATGTACGGACGTCGAGTTCGACCTCGAGGAAGGCCGCCGGGCCCGCCGCGGACGCGGGGCGCTCGCCGCGCTGGCCGAGGCCGTACCCGACGCGGGAGCGGTGCACGTGGTGAACAACAACGCGGCCGCGTTGCTCCTGTGCGCCCTGGCGATGGCACCCGGACGGGAGATCGTCATCAGCCGGGGGGAGCTGGTCGAGATCGGCGACGGGTTCCGCATCCCTGATCTGCTGGCGTCCGCCGGCGCGCGGCTGCGCGAGGTCGGCACCACCAACCGGACCCACGCGCGTGACTACGCGGAGGCCATCGGCCCCGACACCGCCTTCCTGCTCAAGGTCCACGCCTCCAACTTCCACATCAGCGGTTTCACCGCGGCAGCGGACGTGGCCGAGGTGGCGGCGCTCGGACCCCCGCTGGTGGTGGACATCGGTTCCGGCCTGCTCGCCCCGCACCCTTCGCTCCCCCGGGAACCGGACGCCGCCACCGCACTGCGCGCGGGGGCGGCGCTGGTGACCGCCAGCGCAGACAAGCTGCTCGGCGGTCCGCAGGCCGGGCTGCTGCTCGGCGAAGAGGGACTGGTCGAACGACTGCGACGGCATCCCGCAGCGCGGGCCCTGCGGGTGGACAAGCTGACCCTGGCCGCGCTGGAAGCGACACTGCGCGGTCCGGAGCCACCGGTACGCACCGCGCTCACCGCCGACGAGGCCGCCCTGCGCGAGCGCGCCACCCGGCTGGTCGAACGGCTGAGGGCCGAGGGAGTACCGGCGGAGGTGCTGCGCACTCAGGCGGCCGTGGGCGGCGGCGGCGCGCCGGGGGTCACCCTGCCCAGCGCGGCCGTCGGCCTGCCCGCACGGTACGGCCCGCTGCTGCGCACCGGTGCGGTCCCGGTGATCGGCCGGCTGGAGCACCGACGTTGCCTGCTGGATCTTCGCACGGTCGGGGCGGAGGAGGAGCAGTCGGTGCTGGAGGCCGTACTCGCTGCGCGGCGGTCCCACACCGACGGCGAGGGTGACGACCACGGGAGTGAGCGACCGTGCAGGTGATCGCCACGGCCGGTCACGTCGATCACGGCAAGTCGACGCTGGTGAGACTGCTCACCGGGATGGAGCCGGACCGCTGGGAGCAGGAGCGCCGGCGCGGTCTGACCATCGACCTCGGTTTCGCCTGGACCACCCTCCCGGGCGGACCGGAGGTGGCGTTCGTCGACGTCCCGGGCCACGAGCGGTTCGTGCCCAACATGCTCGCCGGAGTCGGCCCGGTCCCCGCAGTGCTGTTCGTGGTCGCCGCCGACGAGGGATGGATGCCGCAGTCGGCCGAGCATCTGGAGGCACTCGGTGCGCTGGGCGTGCGGCACCTACTGCTCGCCGTCACCCGCTGTGACCTGGCCGACCCGGAACCTGCCCGGCAGCAGGCGCTGGCCCGCATGGCGGCGGCCGGCCTGGGACCGGTCGACTCGGTGACGGTGAGCGGGCGCACCGGCGAGGGCCTGGACCGGCTGCGCGCCGGGCTGGCGCGGCTGGTGGGAGCCCTGCCACCGGCCGACCCGGAGGCCGACGTCCGGCTGTGGGTGGACCGCTCGTTCAGCATCGTCGGCGCGGGCACGGTGGTCACCGGGACACTGACAGCCGGCACCCTGCGCGCGGAGGCGGAGCTTCAACTGGCGTCCACCGGGGCGGTGGTGCGCGTGCGCGGGCTGCAGGCGCTGGGCCGGGACACGCCCGAGGTCCGCGCCGTGGCCCGAGCAGCGGTGAATCTGCGCGGCGTCGAGCAGCACGCGGTCGGCCGCGGCGACGCGCTGCTCACCACGGGCAGGTGGCTCAGGACGGCCGAGGTCGATGTCGCCCTGCGGGGCACAGCCGATGCCGGTGAGCGCCATGACCTCCCCCGAGAGCTCGTCCTGCACGTGGGATCCGCGTCCGTCCCCGCCAGGGTCCGGCCGCTGGGCGTCGACAGCGCCCGGCTGCGGCTGGCCCGGCCCTTGCCCCTGCGTATCGGCGACCGCGCGTTGCTGCGCGACCCCGGTCGGCACCGCATCGTCGCCGGTGTCGACGTACTCGACGTGACGCCCCCCGAGCTACGCCGACGGGGAGCCGCGCGGTCGCGCGCCGCGGAGCTGGCCGCTCTGGCCGACGCGCCACCGAAGGCGGTGGCCGAGGCGATACTGCTGCGGCGGCGCTTCGCGACCGCGGGCGATTTGCACGCCATGGGGCTGCCCGAGGTGGGCGAGCCGGTGGGTGACGGTCTGAGGGTGCACGCGCGCGTGTGGCGCGAGCTGCTCGCCCCCGTGCGTGCCGTGGTCGACCAGTGGCGCGACGATCACCCGCTGGAGTCCGGCATGCCCGTGGAGGCGGTACGGCAGCGGCTGCGGCTGCCCACCGCCGGGGTGGTGGAACGGCTTGCCGGGGCCGCGTCACTGCACGTGGTGGGCGGACGGGTGTGCGTGCCGGGCCGCCTGGCGGTGCTACCGGGACCCGTCGAGGCGGCGGTGGCCGCACTGACCGCCGCGTTGCGCGATGCCCCGTTCGCGGCGCCGGACGCCGCCAGGATGGCGGAGCTGAGGCTGGGGCCCAGGGAACTGGCCGCCGCGGTGCGCGCCGGCCGCCTGCTGAAGGTGGCCGACGGTGTCTTCCTGCTGCCGGACGGCGACACACGGGCCGGCGAGGTGCTCGCGGAACTGCCCCAGCCGTTCACCCTCAGCCAGGCAAGGCAGGCGCTGCACACCACCCGGCGGGTCGCGGTACCCCTGCTGGAGTTGCTCGACCGCCGGGGGGTCACCGAGCGGCTGGCGGACGACACCCGTCGGGTCCGCACCACACCGACGTGACCGATGCTCGACATGCCACCCGCGAGCCCCGGCGTTACGTTGGCTGCGACAGCGAAGGCCGCGAGGCGGGAGATCGCCATGGGCCTGCGGCAGTGGATCGACGGCTGGCCGGTGTACCGGCAGCTCACCGGCGACGACACGCTGGGCAGGGGGAGCGCGGCACGCTCGCGCGGCACCGAGCGGCTGTCCGCCCGTACCGAGCAGGCCGACCGGGTCGTACGGTCCGTGTGCCCGTACTGCGCTGTGGGCTGTGGCCAGAAGGTCTATGTCAAGGACGAGAAGGTCACCCAGATCGAGGGCGACCCGGACTCCCCGATCTCACGCGGACGGCTGTGCCCGAAGGGCGCGGCGAGCAAGCAGCTGGTGACAGGCCCGGGCCGCATCAGCACCGTCCTCCACCGGCCCGCGCACGGCACGGGGTGGGAGCGCATCCCGCTGGACCGGGCGATGGACATGATCGCCGACCGGGTCGTGCGGACCCGCCGGGAATCCTGGCAGGACACGTGGCACGGTGTTCCCGTCCGGCGCACGCTCGGCATCGCCTCGCTCGGCGGAGCGACGCTGGACAACGAAGAGAACTACCTGATGAAGAAGCTCTACACGGCGCTGGGCGCGATCCAGATCGAGAACCAGGCGCGGATTTGACACTCCGCCACGGTCCCCGGTCTGGGGACCTCGTTCGGCCGTGGCGGAGCCACGACGTTCCAGCAGGACCTGGCCCGCGCCGACTGCGTGGTCATCCAGGGTTCGAACATGGCCGAGTGCCATCCGGTCGGATTCCAGTGGGTGATGGAAGCCAAGGAACGAGGTGCGACGATCATCCACGTCGACCCCCGCTTCACCCGCACCAGCGCGCTGGCGGACGTCCACGTGCCGCTGCGGGCCGGGACGGACATCGCCTTCCTCGGTGCCCTGGTCAACCATGTGCTGAGCAACGGCAAGGACTTCCGCGAGTACGTGGTCGCCTACACCAACGCGCCGGCGATCCTGCGGGAGGACTTCGCCGACACCGAGGACCTGGACGGGCTGTTCTCCGGCTTCGACCCCGAGAGCCACCACTACGAGACGACCAGCTGGATGTACGAGGGCGCGCAGGCCTCGGCCGCGGCCGGCGACCGGGACCGGTGGGGGACACCGGAGGGCACCCCGGCCCGGCAGCACGGAGGCAGGGAGCCGCACGAGAGCGGCCGCGCGCACTCGTACGGCAGCGGCGGCCCCGCCGTGGGCGCGAAACCGGCCATGGACCCGACCCTGCGCCACCCCCGCTGCGTGTACCAGGTACTCAGGCGTCACTTCGCCCGCTACACGCCGGAGCTGGTCGAGGACGTCTGCGGCATCCCCCGCGAGCTGTTCGCCCGGGTGGCCGAAGCGATCACCGCCAACTCGGGACGCGAGCGGACCACGGCGCTGTGCTACTCCGTCGGCTGGACCCAGCACACGGTCGGGGTGCAGTACATCCGTACCGCGGCCATCCTGCAGGCGCTGCTGGGCAACATGGGGCGGCCCGGTGGCGGCATCCTGGCCCTGCGCGGACACGCCAGCATCCAGGGCTCCACGGACGTCCCCACGCTGTTCGACCTGCTGCCCGGCTACATCCCCATGCCGCACGCCCACCAGCACCAGAACCTGGACGCGTTCGTGGCCGCGGACGCCGGCACGACCGGCTTCTGGGGCAACATGCGCGCGTACGTGGTCAGTCTGCTCAAGGCCTGGTGGGGAGAGGCGGCCACCGCCGAGAACGACTACCGCTTCGACTGGCTGCCCCGGCTGACCGGCGACCACGGTACCTACCGGACGGTGCTGAACCAGCTCTCCGGGGAATGCAAGGGCTACTTCCTCGTCGGGGAGAACCCGGCGGTCGGTTCGGCCAACGGCAAGCTGCAGCGGCTGGGCATGGCGAACCTGGACTGGCTGGTGGTGCGGGACCTCAGGATGATCGAGAGCGCGACCTTCTGGAAGGACGGGCCGGAGATCGAGACCGGTGAACTGCGCACCGAGGAGATCCCGACGGAGGTGTTCTTCCTGCCGGCCGCGGCGCACACGGAGAAGGACGGCAGCTTCACCAACACCCAGCGACTGCTGCAGTGGCACCACGCCGCCGTCGCCCCGCCGGGGGACGCCCGCAGCGACCTGTGGTTCTTCTACCACCTCGGACGCGTCATCCGGGAGAAGCTCGCCGGCTCCACCGACCCCCGCGACCGCCCGCTCCTCGGCCTCACCTGGGACTACCCCACCGAAGGCCCACGGGCCGAACCGAGCGCCGACGCCGTGCTGGCCGAGATCAACGGACACGGGCCGGACGGGCAGCCGCTGTCGTCGTCGACCCAGTTGCGCGACGACGGCTCCACCGCCTGCGGGGTCTGGATCTACTGCGGGGTCCGCGCCGACGGGCACAACCACGCGGCGAACCGCCGGCCGGGCGCCGAGCAGAGCCGGGTCGCCCCCGACTGGGGCTGGGCGTGGCCCGCCAACCGCCGCATCCTCTACAACCGGGCGTCGGCAGACCCCGAGGGAAGGCCGTGGAGCGAGCGCAAGCGGTACGTGTGGTGGGACGCCGAACAGGGCCGGTGGACCGGGGAGGACGTCCCGGACTTCGAGGTGGACAAGCCGCCCGGCTACCGGCCGCCGCCGGGCGCGAAGGCCCAGGACGCCCTGGCCGGCACCGACCCGTTCATCATGCAGAGCGACGGCCGCGCCTGGCTGTTCGCGCCGGCCGGGCTGGCCGACGGCCCACTGCCGGCGCACTACGAGCCGCAGGAGTCGCCGGTGGACAACCCGCTGTACGGGCAGCAGACGAACCCGGCGCTCCAGGCCCACGACCGTCCGGCCAACCGGTACCACCCGGCCGGCAGCGAGGTGTTTCCGTACGCGTTCACCACCTACCGGCTCACCGAGCACCACACGGCCGGCGGCATGAGCCGGACCCTGCCCTACCTGTCCGAGCTGCAGCCGGAGTTCTTCTGCGAGGTCTCCCCGGAACTCGCCGCCGAGCGCGGCCTGGAGCACCTGGGCTGGGCGACCGTCATCACGGCCCGCACGGCGGTCGAGGCGAGGGTGCTGGTGACCGACCGGATCAGACCGCTGCGGGTGCGGGGCCGCACCATCCACCAGGTGGGGTTGCCCTACCACTGGGGCCCGAACGGGCTGTCCACGGGCGACGCGGCGAACGAGCTGCTGTCCGTGGTCCTCGACCCGAACGTGCGCATCCAGGAGTCCAAGGCGGCGACCTGTGACATCCAGCCGGGCAGGCGTCCACGGGGCTCGGCGCTGACCGCCCATGTGGCGGCGTACCGGCGGCGCGCCGGCCTCCCCGACGACACCCCGCCGGGTACAGGAGAGGGACGACGATGAGCTCCCACCGCAACAGGCTGTCCGGCCCGATGGCCGACCCCAGCGCGGACGCGGGGTACCCGGAGACCCACCCGCCCCGGATGGGGTTCTTCACGGACACCTCCGTCTGCATCGGCTGCAAGGCGTGCCAGGTGGCGTGCAAGGAGTGGAACCTTCTGCCGGCCGAGACCGGGGAACTCGACCTGCTGGGGCAGTCGTTCGACAACACGGGCGCGCTGAGCGCCGACAACTGGCGGCACGTGGCGTTCATCGAGCAGAAGACCCAACAGAAGACCGAGCAGAAGACGGCACCGGCCTCCGACCGGCCGCCGGTCGATCTGGGCATGCCGGCGGTGGGGCCGCCCGGGCACGACGCCGGGGCCGCTGAGGGCCAGGTGCGCTGGCTGATGTCCAGCGATGTGTGCAAGCACTGCACCCACGCCGCCTGTCTGGACGTCTGCCCGACCGGGTCGTTGTTCCGCACCGAGTTCGGGACCGTGGTGGTGCAGGAGGACATCTGCAACGGCTGCGGGTACTGCGTACCGGCGTGCCCGTACGGCGTGATCGACATCCGCCCGGGCGACGGCCGGGCCTTCAAGTGCACACTGTGCTACGACCGGTTGGGGGCGGGGCGGGAACCGGCCTGTGCTCAGGCGTGCCCGACCGACTCCATCCAGTTCGGCCCGCTGGAGGAACTGCGCGAGCGCGCGGACCAGCGGGTCACCGAGCTGCACGAGCGCGGCGAGGACCAGGCACGGCTGTACGGCCGGGATCCGCAGGACGGCGTCGGCGGTGACGGCGCGTTCTTCCTGCTGCTCGACGAGCCCGAGGTGTACGGGCTGCCGCCGGACCCGGTGGTCACCACCCGTGACCTGCCGTCGATGTGGCGGCACGCGGCCACGGCCGCCGTCGGTGTGGCGGTGAGCGTGGCGCTGTCCTTCTTGGGGCGGGGAACCGTCCGCGGGCGGCAGCGATGAGGGACCGGGGCAGTGCGGAGAGGAGGAAGCCGTGACGGGGAGCGGTGAGCGGGAGCAGCCCGTGGTCGGGCGCGCGGAGTTCCGGTCGTACTACGGCCGGCCGATCCTCAAGCGTCCCACCTGGAAGGTGCCGGACGTGCCGGGCTATCTGTTCCTCGGGGGGACGGCCGGTGCGTCGGCGTCCATGGCGGCGGTGGCCGAGCTGGTCGGGCGCCGGGAGCTGGCCGGGGCGGGCCGGTGGGTCGCCGCAGCTGCGTCGGTGACCAGCGTCGCCGCCCTGGTTCATGACCTCGGCCGTCCCGAGCGCTTCAGGCACATGCTGCGCGTGTTCAAGCCGACCTCCCCGCTGTCGGTGGGTTCCTGGATCCTCGCGCCGTTCGCCACGCTCGCCACCGCCTCCGCCGCTTCGCAGGCCACCGGACGGCTGCCCGGGCTGGGCCGGCTCGCCGGACTCGGCTCCGGCGCGCTGGGGCCGGCGATGTGCACCTACACCGCGGTGCTGCTCTCCGACACCGCGGTGCCGGCGTGGCACGAGGCGTATCCGCAACTGCCGTACCTGTTCGCGGGCAGCGCGCTGACCAGCGCCGCGGGTGCCGCACTGCTCTGCGCACCCGGCGCGGACCACGGGCCACCGGCCCGGATGGGCCTGCTGGGCGCGGGCATGGAACTCGCCGCGACGCGCCGCATCGAACGGCGGCTCGGACTGGTCGGTGAGCCCTACGTCACGGGCCGGCCCGGCCGACTGCTGACCCTGAGCAAGGCCCTGACCGTGGCCGGAGCAGGGCTGTCGCTTCTCACGGGCCGCCGGGCGGCCCCGCTCCTGGCCGGAGGGGCGTACCTGGCAGCGGGACTGTGCACCCGGTTCGGCGTCTTCGCGGCGGGCATGGCCTCCGCCCAGGACCCGGCGTACGTGGTGACTCCGCAGCGCGCGCCTCGGGCCGGGCGCGGCCTGAGGGCCCCTTAGGGGTCCTTGCACTATGCCCGCCCGGGTCGCGCGGCCTGGCACCGCACCTCGCCGCGTTGCCGAAAAGCCCTGGTAGCTCCGCTGCGAGGACTTTCCGGCGCCTTGCGATGTACGGCACCAGACCACGCGACCTCAGCGGGCGCTCATTGCAAGGACCCCTGGGCGCGACAGAGGGCGCACACGGCGTGGACGGAGCGCTCGCGAGGGGTGAGGGGCACTTCGGGGGCACCGGGTGCTGCTGAACGACCCCCACCGATCCGGAAATGCTTGGACTCCGCAGGCACCGCCGCGGGACACTGCCGTACTCGAACCAAAGCTCCACACGGCCGTTGCGGCGCCGTCCCCTGCCCGCGCAAACGCGTGGCGGGTGGCTGCCGCGGGACGACAGGGGTGGGATGGGAACGTCTGAATCGCGCGGGGTTCAGCCGGGCCAGGGCCCGGTGATCCTCGCTCTTCGCCACTACGGACGGGAGTTGGCCCGGCTGCGCCGGCTGACGGCCCCCGCGATGCTGCTGCCGGCGCTCGGCAACATCGGTATCAACTACCTCGCGCCACTGGTCGTCGCGAAACTCGTCGGCCGGATCGCCGGCGACGCCGAGGTCAGCATCGCCTCGTCGCTGCCCTACGTCCTCGGCTTCGCCGGCGTCCTGCTGGTGTCGGAGGCGCTGTGGCGGCTGGGCCTGCACTGCCTGAACCGCCTCGACGCGCTCGGCGTCGAGCACCTGTACGTGATCGGCATGGACGAGCTGTACGCCAAGGACGCCGCGTTCTTCCACGACAACTTCGCCGGGTCGCTGACCAAGAGGGTGCTGAGCTTCGCCTCCCGCTTCGAGGAGTTCGTGGACACGCTGACCTTCCAGGTGTTCGGCAAGCTGGTGCCTCTGGTGTTCGGGGCGGTGGTGCTGTGGCGCTACGAACCGCTCCTCGTCGTCGGGCTCGTGGTGATGATCACGCTGACGGCACTGTGCGTGGTGCCCCTCATCCGTCGCCGCCAGGCGCTCGTCGACCAGCGCGAGGAGGCGATCGCCCGGGTCTCGGGCCATGTCGCCGACAGCCTGATGAACATGGACACGGTCCGGGCGTTCGCCGCCGAGGAGCGCGAGGCGGCCGAGCACCGGTCGCGGGTCGCGGAGTCGCGGCGGCTCACGCTGCGCTCCTGGGACTACGGCAACCTGCGCATCGACACGCTGGTCGCGCCGATGTCCGTGCTGACCAACGGGCTGGGCCTGCTGCTCGCGGTCACGCTCGGCGTAGGCGGTCACGGCGTGGAGGCGATCGTGGTCGCGTTCACGTACTACTCGAACGCGACGCGGATCATGTTCGAGTTCAACCAGATCTACCGCCGTCTGGAGAGCTCGATGACGGAGGCCGCGCAGTTCACCGAACTGCTGCTGAACCCGCCGACCGTGCTCGACCCGGCGACGCCGCAGCCGCGGCCGTCCGGGGCCGCAGACGTCCGCTTCGAGCGAGTGACCTTCACTCACCGGGGAGCGGAGGCGCTTTTCGAGGGACTGGATCTGGCCGTGCCCAGCGGGGCGAAGATCGGGCTGGTCGGCCGGTCCGGCGGGGGCAAGACCACGCTCACACGGCTGCTGCTGCGGATGAAGGACATCGACGCCGGCCGCATCCTCATCGGTGGTCGGGACATCAGCAGGATGCGCCAGTCCGACCTGCGCAGCCTGATCGCGTATGTGCCTCAGGACCCGGCGATGTTCCACCGCACCCTGCGGGACAACATCGCGTTCGCCCGCCCGGACGCCACCGACGCCGAGATCCGCTGCGCGGCCGAGGCGGCGCATGTCACCGAGTTCGCCGACCTGCTGCCGGACGGCTTCGACACCATGGTGGGCGAGCGCGGCGTCAAGCTGTCCGGCGGACAGCGCCAGCGGGTCGCACTCGCCAGGGCGATCCTTCGCGACGCGCCGATCCTGCTGCTGGACGAGGCCACCAGCGCCCTGGACTCCGAGAGCGAGATTCTCGTCCAGGCGGCGCTGTGGCGGCTCATGGAGGGGCGGACGGCGCTCGTGGTGGCGCACCGGCTGAGCACGGTCGCAGGCATGGACCGGCTCGTCGTCCTCGACCGGGGGCGGATCGTCGAGCAGGGCACCCACCAGGAACTCCTCGCGTCGGACGGCGCCTACGCCAAGCTGTGGCAACACCAGTCCGGTGGCTTCCTCGACGACACCCCGGCGCGGGCTGAGTTGCCGTGAACGGCGAGCCCGACGGGGTGGCCCGCCGCCTTCCGGCCTCTGTTGTCAGACCCTGCCGTTACGGTCCCTGGTCATGGCAGAAGACGATGGAATCGCATGGCTCGGCGAGCGGTGGCCGGGCGGTGGCCAGGCCGACCCCGTCTTTGGGGGACAGGCTGGTCTCGTGTTCGCGGAAGGTATGGCGCCGCAGGATCTGGCGGTGGTCTTCGGGGCCGTTCCCTGGGAGATTCCCGAGCCGGTGAGTGCCGAGGCCAAGGCCATCAGCGAGCGGACCCACCCCCAGACACGGCTCCCTGATGACCCCCTCGTGACCGTCTACGGAAAGGAAGGCGACTGGTCCTTCCTCGCCGGGAACTTCGACTATCTGATCCACTTCCGCCGAGGCTTCACGCTGCCGCCGGGAACCGGCCGAGTCGTCCTCCTGTACAACATCGCAGCGAAGGGCATGTACTGCATGGCCTACTTCGAGAACGGCCGACAGGTGTGGAGCGACGAGATCTCCGGCTGCTTCGGCGACGACACGCAACTGACCGGGGGACACTTCTTCGACCACGCGCCGGAGATGTCCTTCCTCAACTGGGCCATGCACGACGCGGGATGCCGCCCTGAGGTCCGTTACGTCGACGGGCGTCCCGTCTTCGAGGACGAAGGCTGGATACCCGACTGGCGGAAGCGGTTCCTCAAGGGCCTGGAGATCGCGTTCGGGATCTCCGTGTGCCAGGAGACTTTCGACGCGGGCGGATACCCGCTGGCCAACGTCTACTGGACCTGATCAGCAGCGACCGTATGAGCCGTTCGAAGCGGTGACAGGAAGTTCGCAAGGACGCTCAGCGTCATGCCGGCTGCGCCGGTCACAGATGTCCGGGGTCGCCGTCGGTGACGAACCTGGTCAGGGACTGCTCCAGCAGCTCCAGGAACTGCCGCAGGTCATCGGTGACCCTGTCGAGCTCCGGTTCGTCGAGCGATGCTGTGCGCGTGCGGTAGACCGCTCCGTCGGGGCCAGTGACGTACGACAGGCCGCCACCGTTCGAGCCAATGACCAGGCCGCGGGGTTCCTGGTTCGCGCTGATACCGACAGCTCCGTACTCCGCGAGCCGACGCAGGACATCACCGGCGGGGTCGACGAAGTAGCCGTTGCCGACGTCCGCCCAGGTGATGGCGGCGATGCTGTCGTAGAAGGTGACCAGGTCGGCCGCGACGAAGCCCACTCGGCCCAGAGCGCGGGCCGCGCCCTGGTCGTCAGGGCCGGCCTGCCGGACCTGGTTGGTGCCCGGGGGGAAACCGTGCCGCCGCTCGAACCCTTCCGTCATCGCGCTCAGGGCGCCCGAGACCCTGCTCGCCCACGAGCACAGCCAGGCAGGCGACAGTGAACGATCACTCATGAGGCCGGATCATGGCATGCCCCTGCCCGGGCCGGGTCACTTCGGGAAGCGGTACTTCAGGTGGGTGGCGAGGGGTGTGCTCACCACCCTGATCGGCTCGAGGTCTCGCCGACCCGCGCCCAGGCCCTCGAAAAGCCGCAGTCCGTCACCCAGGAGCGCGGGAACCACGTGGAGTTGGAGTTCGTCGACGAGGCCCGCCCGGAGGTACTGCTGCACCGTGCTCGCCCCGCCGGCGATGTCGACGTTCCTGTCGCCGGCGGCGGCCTTGGCCTGGGTGAGGGCGCTGTGGATGCCGTCGGGGACGAAGGTGAAGATGGTGCCGCCCTGCTTGACCAGGGTGGGGCGGGGGCGGTGGGTCAGCACGAAGACCGGGGTGCAAAAGGGAGGGGTCTCGCCCCAGAAGGCCTCGCCCGTGTCGTACATCATGCGGCCCATGACCACCGCTCCGGTCGCGTCGAACCACTCGCGCATCAGCTCGGAGTCGCGGTTCTCCTCCCCGCCGGTCATGCCCTTGCGTTCCCGCCAGCTCGCGAGGTTGTGGATCCACTCGAAGAGCGGCTCGGCGCCGTCGCCGCCCGGGTTGTCGAGGGTGACGTCGGTGCCGGCGATGTAGCCGTCGAGGGAGATGGCCAGGTCCGCGGTTACGGTCATGAGGGTGCTCCTGAGGTGCTGGGACGGGATGCCTTCACTCTCACGTCGATCGGGAACCGGCGTGTTCGACATGCCCGGTGACACGCGCCGCTCAGCGAAGTCGCCGCCACCTCTCCGGCCGCAACGTCGTGATCAGGACCAGGCACATGATGCCGATGGCGACGCGGCCGGAGGCCTGGAGGAGGGGGCCGCGCAGGAGGATGAAGGAGTAGCCGGCGACGAGGGGGACGGCCAGGGTGAGGATGGTCGTCGGGCCGGGGCGGGACACCGCCTGGGCATAGCGGCGGTCCACGCGGGCCGCGACCCAGCCGAGGAGGCCGAAACCGGCCGTCATGCCCAGCGGGCCGAAGTCGATCCACAGCTCGGCCCAGAGAGGGGACGAGCGGTTGGTGTTCGTTGCCGCCATCCACTCGCTGACCATCACGCCGGTGTCCTTCGGCTTGTCGGTCCACACCGAGCGGGGGACGAAGAACAGGGCCGAACCGGCGAGCTGACGGCCGAGGGTGTGGCCGTTGCCCGCGTCGGCGTACGTGATCGTGTTGGCGAACATCGCCATCTGGTCGTAGTCCTTCAAAACCAGTGGGTCGAGGACCGAAGTGGTCTGCGTGGTGCGGGTGTTGGCCTCGTCGTAGCGGAACTTGTCGGCGAACGGGAAGATCAGTACCGCTGCCGCGACGCCCAGCGACAGTGCCGCCCGGTACATCGTCGGGCTCTGCGGGAACACCGTGAACAGCAGCGCGAGCAGCACGGTCAGGAACCAGTACCGCGGGTTCGAGATCGGGTTGTTGACCACACCGTTCAGGGCGACCAGCGCCACCAGCGTCAGCCACGGCAGCGGGCGGCGCCGCACCCGGGGCGAGGTGATCAGCCAGCGGGTCACCACCATCAGCGCCAGCAGCGCCGGCACCGTGCCGAAGCCGCGCAGGATCGCCGTACCGGCCTGCGAACCGGCGCTGGAGACGCCGCTGCCCGCGATCGACTCGTTGATCTCCATCCGGCTGGCGAAGAACACCCCGAGCCCGCCGAGCTTCAGCACGAACAGGCCGCTCCCGACGAACGCCATGCCCACCAGCACCGCCGTCCGCCGCCGCGCGACCATCGCCGGGCGGAACACCGTACGGGCCGTCGACCGCGCCCCCGGCCGCACCAGCAGTGCCCCCGCGTCGAAGGCCACGCACGCCACCAGGACCAGCGCCACGGCCGACGCGAGGTCGGAGCGCGAGCCCGCCACCGGCACCGGTGTCTTGCCCACGACGACCTGCGCGAGCGCGGCGATGCCCATCGCCATGTAGACGAACAGCCAGAACGTGCCCTGGAGCAGCTTGCGGTGCCGGCCCAGGATCATCGCGGACAGCCGGACCCCGGAGTACACCGTGAGCACCAGTTGGAGCCAGTACACCTGGTCGCGCAGCCCCGCGCCGGGCTGGAGCGCCACGAACGCGGGCAGCGCGACGGTCAGCCCGAGGACCAGCGGCAGCGCCAGCACCCGGCGCAGCGCGCCCCGCCCCCGCGTGTCGGGCCCGTGGGCGTGCAGCGGCCGTACGAGAGCCGGAGTTCCCGCCGCCATAAGCCCCCCTCTACTTTTCGTTCACAGAGTCTACGGATTTGTGTGCGAACCGGAGGTCCGAATCCCTAGGGTGTGTACAAGAGGGGGCAAGAGGGGGGTAATTCATGCGCGACCTTCGAACGTTCACCCTGTCCGGATACGACAAGGGGCGCGGGATAGCGGTCCAGGCGCTCTGGTTCTGCGTGATGAACACGCTGTTCATGGCGTGGTTCTGCCCGGCCCGGCTGCGCGTCGCACTGCTGCGGGCCTTCGGCGCGCGGATCGGCGAGGGGGTGCTGATCCGGCACCGGGTGCGGATCCTGTGGCCGTGGAAGCTCAGCGTCGGCGACCACACCTGGATCGGCGAGGGGGCCTGGCTCCTCAACCTCGAACCCGTCACCCTCGGCTCCCACGTCTGCGTCTCCCAGGAGGCGCTGCTGTGCACCGGCAGCCACGACCACCGCACCACCGACTTCCGGTACCGCAACGCGCCCATCCGCGTCGAGGACGGGGCGTGGATCGCGGCCCGTGCGACCGTGCTCGCGGGCGTGACGGTCGGGCGGCACGCGGTGGTGTCCGCAGGCACGGTCCTCGGGCGTGACCTGCCGGAACTCACCCTGCACACCGCCGACGGCACCCGTGTCCTCAAGGAGCCGGGGACGCGCCCCGTCGCGAAGGAGCGCACCTCGTGAAAGCCCTCCACGCCGTCACCCTGCACACCCCCACCCAAGCCTTCGGCGGTCCCGTCCGGGTCGCCGTCAACCTCACCGGCGGCCTGGTCAAGCACGGCGTCGACAGCAGGATCGTCGCCCTCGGCTCCGGCTTCGACGGACCGCTCCCGGACGACGTGGACGGGCGCCCCGCCCGCCTCTACCCGGCCCGGCGTGTCCTGCCCGGTGCCGGCTTCAGCGGCATCACCTCGCTTGCCTTGCTCGCCGACGCCCGCCGCCTGGTCCGCGACGCCGACGTGGTCCACGTCCACCTCGCCCGCGACCTGGTGACCCTGCCCGTCGCCCTGGCCGCCCTCAGCGCCGGGCGTCCGCTGGTCGTCCAGACGCACGGCATGGTCGACCCCAGCGACAAGGCGCTCGCCAAGCTGCTCGACCTCGTAGCCGTACGCCGGGTGCTGCGCCGCGCGGACGCGGTCCTGCATCTCACCGCGTACGAACGCAAAGGCCTCGACGCCGTCCTCGGCGGCGCCGACCCCGGCAACGGCGTCCGTCTCGTCAACGGTGTGCCCGGGCAGGAGCGCAGGTCCCGCCCCGAAGGACCGCCCCGGCTGCTCTACCTGGCCCGGATGCAGGCCCGTAAACGCCCCGCCGACTTCGTCGCCGCCGCCCCCGAGGTGTTGCGGCACCACCCCGACGCCCGCTTCGTGCTGGCCGGGGCCGACGAGGGCGAACTCGGCGGCGCGATGCGGCTCGCCGAGTCGCTGGGGGTGTCCGACTCCGTGCAGTACATCGGCAGTCTGGCCCCCGGAGACGTACTCGGCGAACTGCGCCGCACCCATGTGCACGTGCTGCCCTCCGTGGACGAGCCGTTCCCGATGTCGGTGCTGGAGGCCCTGTCCGTGGGCGTCCCGTCGGTCGTGACCCCGACCAACGGCCTCGCGGACGACCTCGCCCGCTCCGGCGCGGGGCGGGTGGCCAGGACCCCGGAGGCCCTGGCCACCGAGATCCTCGCCCTCCTCGATCCCGCCGCGGGTGACACCGCCTCGGAGGCGGCCTGGGTGCTGTCGCGTACGTCGTTCTCGTTGGAGGCGGTCGCCGACCGCCTCCACGCGCTGTACGACTCGGTGGTTCAGACCCGCGCCCAGGCGTAGCAGCCGCTGGACGTGAAGGTCTTGGCTCCCTTCTTGACGGTGATCCGGTGTCCGGTGCCCGAGGCGCTGTCGACGGACCACGAGCAGTCCTTCAGCGGCGTCAGGGCCCGGTAGGTGCCGGGCGCGGGGTCGGTGTACGTGCCGTCGGCGTACCCGCCCTCGGCCTCGTCGGTGAGCGGCTTCAGGTCCGGGCACAGGCCCTTCACCGCCTCCTCGGCGCCTTTGATCTCGCCCGCGATGATCGCGCCCACGGTCGCGTCCCGGTCGATCTTCGCCGTGGCGGCGAGCTTGTCGCAGGTCTCCTGACCGGCCTGCAGGATCGCCGCCGGATCGGCGCCCTTGGGCACCCGCCCGGACAGGTACTTCTTCTCCTTCTTGGTGAACGACCCGGTGGCCGGGGTGAGTTGGGAGTCGGGGACGGTGTTCTTCGGACCCTGTGCAGCGGCCTTCCGTGACGGACTCGCAGCGGACGGCGAAGAGGGCGCCGGCGACTGCGACGACGGGGACGGGGACGACGGCTCCGCCGAGGCGGCCGCGCGCGGAGTGCTCGCGGCCGCCTCGGTGTGCTCGCCGCCACCGCCCTCGCCCCCGCCCCCGCTGCCGCACGCGGCGAGCAGGGGCAGGAGCAGCAGCGCCGCCAGGGACTGGCGCCTCACGGGGCCGTCCCGATCGAGTAGTGCTGGGAGACCTGGGTCGACGTCAGGACCTTGTTGTAGACCGCGACCTCGTCGATCTGCCCGGTCAGGAACCGGCTCGTAGGACGGTTCGGCCAGTTGTCGAGGTTGTCTCCGCCGACCCGCCAGAAGCCGCTGAAGTTCTCACTGCTGGTGATCAGCGCGTTGGACGCCCGCAGTGCTCCGTCGACGTACAGCTTCATGCCGTCGGCGCCCTGGGTGGCGACCACGTGGTGCCACTGGCCGTTGTTGTAGGCCTGCGTCGTGTTGATGGTCCGCGTGCCGCCGGTGTAGACGCCGAACGAGAGCCGACCGTTGTTGAGCAGATAGATCTGCTTGTCGTACTGAGTGGACACCAGTTGCACCTTGTTCCCGAACCCGATGAGCTTGCCGCCGGAGGCGCTGGTGGTCTTGAACCACAGCTCCAGGGAGTACGCCGACGGCGTGGAGTGCCGCTTGTCGGTGTACGTCCACTCGCTCTGGGAGCCGGTGTAGCCGACGGAGGAGGCCGACCCGGCGGCCCCGTCCGCGACGGCCAGGGTCGGCGCGTTCCAGTGCACGCCGCTGTCGTTGCCCGCGGAGCTGTCGGCCGCGTAGGCGTTGGCCGTTTCGTTGAAGCGCCAGTACAGTCCCGCGCCGTCCGAGCGCACCTTGGCCGCGTAGGCGTCCGCCGTGCCCGCCACGGTCACCGACTGGGCCGTCGTCTTGGACGTCGCGTTCGTGCCGTCGGAGGCGGTGAGCCGGTAGGAGTGCGTCTCACCCGCGGCCACGCTCGTGTCGGTCCAGGTCAGCTGGGGCCGTGACCAGGGCAGCGAGTCGGCGGACACCTCGTAGACCGGGGTCGTCGCGCCGTCCTTGTAGACGCGGTACGTGAGGTGACTGTCGTCGGTGTCGTAGCTGGAGCGCCAGTGCACGGCGACCTTGCCGGGCTCGATGCTCTCCACCCGCACCTGCGGCAGCGTGGGCGCGCCGGTGTCGGGGCCGGAGGAGACCCGGGTCAGGGACTGCTGGGCGGTGCCGTCGACGGTGGTGAACTCGCCGCCCACCCAGAGGTAGTCGGTGCCGCCCTTGGGCGCGAGGGCGAACACGCGCGGGCCGATGCCCTCGCCGATGCCGTCGTTGGTGTCCGGGGCCCAGCCCACGAGCGCCGGGTCGGATGTGCCCTGGGCGAGCAGGTGGCGGCGCTGTCCGTCCGGGTACTCACCCATCGAGGAGCAGTCGTGGGCGTGCGAGGCGCTGTAGACGAGCCCCTTGTAGAGCTGGAGGGCCTGGGTGGCGCCCAGGCAGGTGTCGCGCCAGCGCTGGTTGAAGGTGTCCGGCTCGAACGCCGTACGCCCGTCGAACACACCGCCGCCGGTGCCCTCGTTGCCGGTGTAGACGCCCGAGGCGTCGGAGGTGACGGCCTTGACGACCGAAGTGTCCGGGAAGAAGCCCCGCGGGTAGGCCCGGGTCACCGCGCCGGTGGTGGCGTCGGTGACGGCGAGGGCGTGCGAGTCGGCGCCGTTGACGGTGAAGAAGTCGCCACCGACCACCACGTGCTGCCCGTCCGCGGTGACCGCGACCGCCCGCCCCGGCTCGTCCGCGTTCACGGTCCAGCCGGTCGACGCGCCGTCCGTGTCCACGGCGGCGAACCGCTCCCGGGTCTGCCCGTTGACGGTGCCGAAGTCACCGCCGAAGTAGATCGTTGTGCCGGTGGTGGCCAGCGCCCGCACGGTCGCGGACACGGAGGGGTGGAAGTCGGTGCGGGGCGTGCAGGTGGCGATGTCGATCGCGGCCAGGCTGCTCACGCCGACCCCGTTCACCGCCCCGAAGTACCCGCCCGCGTACAGCGTCTGCCCGTCCGGCGAGACCGCGAGCGCGCGCACCGTCGCGGTGCCGCTGCCGACCGTGAAGGACAGCTTGCAGCCGGTGGGCGCACCGGTCGCCGCGTCGAAGGCGGCGAAGTTCAGGGCCGGCTGCTCGGACGCGTCCCCCGCGGCCGTCCCGGCGGGCCGGATCTCCGAGAAGGTGCCGCCGGCGAACACCGTGCCGCCGGCCTGCGCGAGCGTGTACACGACGCCGTTGGTCTGCCAGGTCGACAGGTCGTCGGCGGTCAGGGCCACGGGCGGGGTGAGCGCGGAGGCGCCCGGCGCCACGAAGGGGACGGCCAGCAGTGGGGCGGCGAGCGCGAGCGCCACGAAGGCGGCTCTGCGACGGGGTCTGGATCTGTGGTGCATCAAATCTCCTAGCGGTACGGACAGGTGAGGCGTGGGGGGTAAGACAGGGGCCGGGCGGCCCGGGGAGGGGGAACCGGGCTGCCCGGCAGGGGGAGTGGCTCAGGACGGGCCGAAGGTGAGGACGAGTGAGGGCCGGAAGTCGGCGGTGGTGACCTCGCTCGACCACAGCCACAGGGCGTCGGTGCCGCTGCCGGTCAGCGCCAGCGACGACGTCGAACCGAGCAGGCCGCTCAGCCCGGTGGGACTGAGACTGACCTCGTAGTCGGTCGACACCGCGCCGGGAGCGGCCAGCGTGCCCAGCACGGTCGAGGACAGGGCGGGACGGTTCGCGTAGGTGATGCCCGCCTCGTCCCAGGACCCGGTCACCGGCACCACGTCGAACGAGTCCGCCGAGCCGGCCGTCGACAGGGACGTCGTACGGAGGCGGAGCACCGCGCTCGCCAGCTTCGTGCCGCTGGGCGCAGCCGGCAGCGGGAAGCGCAGGAAGCTGACGTAGGCGCTGGTGCCGCGCACCGCGAGCGAGGTCGACGTGCCGTAGTTCGTGGCCGTCGCCGCGCCGTTGACGTACGTGTCCTCGGTGGCGGCGACCGTCACGGTGGACCCCTCGCCCCCGCCCGAGCCGGTGCCGACCGCGTGATGTGCGGCGACCCGGGCGGCGGTGAGGGCCGTCGGGTACACGGCCGTCTCGTCCACCGTGCCCGCGAAGAACACGCTCGTCGGGTTGGACGGCCACCCGCTGAGGGTGTCCGCGCCCACCCGCCAGAAGCCGGTGGTGTTCAGGGCGGTGGTCACCGTGTTGGAGGCGGCCAGTACGCCGTCGACGTAGAGCCGCATGCCCTGCGAACTCTGCGTGGCGGCCACGTGGTGCCAGGCGCCGTCGTTGTACGCGGCGCTCGTCAGCAGGGTCGCCTGGTTCCCGGTGCGCACGCTGCCCGTGCCGAAGCCGAGCCGTCCCGCGTTCGTCATGTAGACGAGCCGGTCGGAGTTGCGGCTGAAGTACCCCGGCCCGGAGCCGAAGTTGTCGCCGAAGCCGAGGATCCGCCCGCCGTTGGTGGTGGTGGTCCGCAGCCAGGTCTCCACCGTGTACGTGACCGGCCTGCTGTGCCGCTTCTCGCTGTACACGTACTCAGAACTGCCGTTGAGCCCGAGCGCCGTGCTCGATCCGGGCACCGCCGCCGGAGTCTGCCGGTACGACGGCGCGCTCACATAGCCGCCCCCGTCGTCGTGGCCGCTGCTGTCGGAGGCGAAGGTCCCGGCCGACTCGTCGTAGCGCCAGTACAGCGATGCTCCGTCGCCCTGCACCGCGTCCGCGTAGGCGTCCGTCGTGCCCGCCGCCGTGACCGTACGGGCCGTGGACAACGCGCTGGTGTTGGTGCCGTCGCTCGCCGTGATCCGGTACGAGTACGTCGTCCCGGCGGTCACCGAGGTGTCCGTCCACGACAACTGGGGCCGCTCCCACGGGAGGGAGTAGGCAGTGGTCGTATGGATGGGGGTGCTCGACCCGTTGCGGTAGACGCGGTAGGTCAGGTTGCCGTCGTCGAGGTCCTGGCTCGCCTGCCAGCGCACGTCGACACGGCCCGGGGTGTCGCTGGAGGCCCACACCGCGGGGGTTCTCGGCGCGCCGGTGTCCGGGCCGGTGCCGAACCGGGTCAGGCTCTGCTGCGCGGAGCCGTTGACGGTGGTGAACTCGCCCGCCGCCCACAGGAACTCGGCCCCGCCGTCGTTCGCGAGGGTCAACGCGCGCGGGCCGAGCTGCTCGCCCGTGCCCTCGTTGGTGTCCGGCGCCCAGGACAGGAGCGTCGGGTCGTTCACGCCCTGCGCGATGAAGTGCTTGCGCTCGACGTTGGGGAACCATCCGTTCGCCGAGCAGTCGTGGGTGTGGTTGCCGCTGTAGAGCACCTGCTCGTACACCGCGAGTGCCTGGTTGGCGCCCGCGCAGTTGTCCCGCCAGCGCTGGCCGAAGTCGTCGGTGTCCAGGGCGAGCCGCCCGTCGAAGGAGCCGCCGCCCATGCCCTCGCCGGCCGCGTAGACCCCGGTGCCGTCGGTCACCAGGTCCTTGACGACGGCCGTGGCGGGGATGAATCCGGTCGGGTACGCCCGCTCCAGGGCGCCGGTGCCGCTGTCGACCACGGCCAGGGCGTGCGAGCCGGTGCCGGCGACGGTGGTGAAGTCACCGGCCAGCACGACGTGTTCACCGTCCCGGGTGACCTGGACCGCCCGCCCCGACAGGTCCGCGTTCGCCGTCCACGGGGTGAGCGCCCCGCCCGGCGTGAGCGCGGCGAACCGCTGTCGGGCCGTGCCGCGCACGCTGGTGAAGTCGCCGCCGGTGTACAGGGTGCCGTCGGCGGCCACGTCGATGGCGCGCACGGTCGCGTTGAAGGCCGGGTTGAAGGAGGCCACGGGCCTGCAGGTGTCGATGTCGATCGCGGCGAGCCCGTTGACGGCGACCCCGCTCACAGCGGTGAAGTAGCCGCCCGCGTAAAGGGTCTCACCGTCCGGTGACACCGCCAGGGCGCGCACGGTCGCCGTCCCGGTGGTCCGGGTGAAGGACAGCGAGCAGCTCGTCGGCGCCCCGGTCGAGGCGTCGAAGGCGGCGAAGTTCACCGCCGACCGCGTCCCGGTGCCGCCCGAGGCAACTCCGGGCGGCCGGATGGTGGAGAAGGTGCCGCCCGCGAAGACGACGCCGTCGCTCTCGGCGAGCGCCCACACGATCCCGTTGGTCTGCCAGGTGTCCAGGTCGTCCGCGGTGAACGCGACCGGGGAGGTGACCGCGGACGCCGAGGGCGCCGTGGCCGTGGCACCGCCCAGCAGGCCCGCCGTCAGGGCGAGCACACCGGCCAGTGCCCGTTTCATCTGTCCACCCGCACGGCTGTACCGGCCAGCTCACACTCCAGCTTGGCCATGTCGGCGTCCACCATGATCCGGGCCAGCTCGTGCACCCGCACCGACGGCTTCCAGCCCAGCAACTCCTCCGCCTTGGAGGCGTCCCCGATGAGCGCGTCGACCTCGCTGGGGCGCTCGTACTTCGGGTCGTAGCGGACGAACTCGGCCCAGTCCAGGCCGACGTGATCGAAGGCGACCTCCAGGAACTGCCGCACGCTCGCCGCCTCGCCGGTGGCCACCACGTAGTCGTCGGGCTGGTCGCGCTGGAGCATCCGCCACATCGCCTCGACGTACTCCGGCGCGTACCCCCAGTCGCGCACCGCGTCGAGGTTGCCGAGGTAGAGACGGTCCTGGAGACCGGCCTTGATCCGGGCGACGGCACGGGTGATCTTGCGGGTCACGAAGGTCTCGCCGCGGCGGGGCGACTCGTGGTTGAAGAGGATGCCGTTGACCGCGAACATGTCGTACGCCTCGCGGTAGTTGACCGTCGCCCAGTAGCCGAAGACCTTCGCGCAGCCGTACGGGCTGCGGGGGTGGAACGGGGTCTTCTCGTTCTGCGGCGGCGGGGTCGCGCCGAACATCTCCGAGGACGACGCCTGGTACAGCCGCGTCCCGACGCCGCTCGCTCGCACCGCCTCCAGAAGACGGATCGCGCTCAGGCCGGTGACGTCCCCCGTGTACAGCGGCGCGTCGAAGGAGACCCGGACGTGCGACTGCGCGCCCAGGTTGTACACCTCGTCGGGCCGGAGGTCGCGCAGCAGGTTCACCAGCGCCACACCGTCCGAGAGGTCCGCGTGGTGCAGCACGAACGAACGCTCCGGCTGGTCCGGGCCCTGATAGATGTGATCGATCCGCTCCGTGTTGAAGCTCGACGATCTGCGTATCAGACCGTGCACCGTGTAGCCCTTGCCGAGCAACAGCTCCGCCAGGTAGGAGCCGTCCTGGCCGGTCACCCCAGTGATCAGCGCCGTCTTGCCCATCCGAACCCCCTCCGATGCGACCCAAGGGTCGCCGCTTTCATGTGAATTGCCCCGAATTTCGCTGGATTTCGCTGGAACGTCACCTGGGAGCCCGCGTCGCTGGCACAATCCGCGCATGACAGCTGACGCTTCGCCCAAGCCCGCTCCCCCCCTGCTCCCGCGCCCGGCCCGGGTGTTCGTCGCGGGCCATCGCGGCCTGGTGGGGTCCGCCGTGGCCCGTCGGCTCCAGGCCGACGGCCACGAGGTGATCACCCGCACCCGGGAGCAGCTCGACCTGCGCGACGCCGCGCTGACCGAGTCCTTCCTGCGCGACGTCCGCCCGGACGCCGTCGTACTGGCCGCCGCCAAGGTGGGCGGGATCATGGCCAACAGCACCTACCCGGTGCAGTTCCTGGAGGACAACCTGCGGATACAGCTGAGCGTCGTCGCCGGCGCGTTCGCCGCCGACGTCCCGCGCCTGCTCTTCCTCGGCTCGTCCTGCATCTACCCGAAGCTCGCCGAGCAGCCGATCCGCGAGGACTCCCTGCTCACCGGGCCCCTGGAGCCCACCAACGAGGCGTACGCCATCGCCAAGATCGCCGGCATCAGCCAGGTCCAGTCCTACCGCCGCCAGTACGGCGCCGCGTACATCAGCGCCATGCCGACCAACCTCTACGGCCCCGGCGACAACTTCGACCTCGCCACCTCGCACGTACTGCCCGCCCTGATCCGCCGCTTCCACGAGGCTCGCGTCAGCGGCGCGCCCGAGGTCGTGCTGTGGGGCACCGGCACCCCCCGCCGGGAGTTCCTGCACGTCGACGACGTGGCGGCGGCCTGCGCCCTGCTCCTGGAGCGCTACGACGACGAGGGGCCGGTCAACATCGGCTGTGGCGAAGACCTCCCGATCAGCGAACTCGCCGAGATCGTGCGGGACGTCACCGAGTACCGGGGCGAGATCGTGTGGGACACGAGCAAGCCCGACGGCACCCCGCGCAAGCTGCTCGACGTCTCCCGGCTCACCGCGCTCGGCTTCAAGCCGGCCGTCGAACTGCGGGACGGCATCGCCTCGACGTACGCGTGGTGGCTCGGTCAGAACGGCGGCTGAGCACGGTCTGTCACCCGAGGGGTGTCTGTCCATGGCGGACCCCCTCAGTACGCCCCGCGGCCGTCGACGACGGCGCGCAGGGTGCGGGTCATGATCTCCACGTCGGTGGCCACCGACCAGTTGTCCACGTACCAGAGGTCCAGTGCCACCGTCTCGTCCCAGGACAGGTCGGAACGCCCGCTGACCTGCCACAGCCCGGTCATGCCGGGCTTGACGGCCAGGCGGCGCAGCTCGACGCGGCTGTAGCGGGCCACCTCGTCCGGCAGCGGCGGACGCGGCCCGATCAGGGACATGTCGCCACACAGGACGTTGAGCAACTGCGGCAGCTCGTCCAGGGACATCCGGCGCAGCACCGAGCCGAGCGGGGTGATCCGCGGGTCGCGCCGCATCTTGAACATGTGCCCGTCGTGCTGGTTGGCCCCGGTGCGCGTGAGCTCGGCCCGGCGGGCCTCGGCGTCGGCGACCATGGTGCGGAACTTCCACATGGTGAACGGCCGTCCGCCCACCCCGCAGCGCGTCTGCCGGTGGAAGACCGGCCCCGGCGACGAGCAGCGCACCGCCAGCGCGAGCGCCCCGAACAGTGGTGCCAGGAGCAGCAGTCCGAACGCGGCCCCGGCCCGGTCGGCCAGCGCCTTCAGCCACGGCTGTCCGAACTCGTGGGCGGGCGGCGCCACCTGAAGCACCGTCAGTCCGGCAGCCGAGGTGGGCTGCACCCGCTCCTGGGCGACCTCGGTCAGCCCCGGAACGACCGCGAGCTGTAGTCCGGCGCCGTGCAGTTCCCAGGAGATGTGCCGCAGCCGGTCCCCGGTCATCCGCAGTCCCGGCACCACCAGAGCCACGTCGGCCTCGGTCTCCTCGGCGGCGCGCAGCACCACCTTGGCGTCCTGCGGGTGGTCCGTGGGCAGGGCGGGCAGCAGGTCCGTGACCGGCATGCCGCAGCCCAGCGTCTGGAAGCCCACCGGCACCACGCCCACCACCACGTAAGGGTGGTCCGTGCGCGAGGCGAGCCGTCCCACCACGTGGTCCACGGCCGCCGGCTCGCCGACCACCAGTGCCCGCCGGACCGCCCGCGCCTCCCGGCGCTGCCGGCTGAGGTGCAGCCGGATCAGCGGCGCGACCGCCGCCGTCAGTGCGAGACCCGGCACCAGCGCCGCCAGGGCGACCGTGGGCCGCGGCCCGTTCTCCAGGTCGGCCAGGATCAGCACCAGGGCCAGCACTCCGGCCAGCAGCACCCAGTCCCGTACGGCCGCGAGGACCCCCCATGACTCGCCGATCCGCTGGGCGGCGTACCGGCGCCTGACCGCCCGGATGGTCGCCCACGCGCCCGCGCCGATCAGCCCGCCGAGGAAGGGCAGGCCCTGACCCTCCGTGTCCAGGGCCGCAGCCAGCGGGAACCCGATCCCGCAGCTGTCTGCGGCCACCGCGAGCGGTCGGTACCAAACGGCCTTGCCGTCACCCGAACGGGCCCCGGGCCCCCTCCGAACCGGCCGAGCCCGGTCGGACGCGCCCCCCTGAACTACCTGAAGATTCGTTTCTTCGCTTCTCTGACCAGCCGTTTCACCGGTGGTGTCCGTTGTCGGCTCCCCTGTGGATTCCGACACGCCGACTTCGCGCATGCGCCCCCCAGCCATACGTCGTCGCCATGAGTCGTATCTGTCCCGGGCGTCCCCTTCGGACCGATACGACCAAGTGATCGAGGACTGTATGGCACAGCTGTGCCCTTTGGATGCTGTTTTCGAGGAATTCACTGAAATCCGGTGAAGAAGCTGAAGTCGTGTCTTCACATCACGGGCACGTGATGCGGGGCGAAACGCGCCGGAAACGGGAGCAGACCGGCGGGCGTCACGGACGTGAGGGGTGGTGGGCGCGCCCGGTATCGGGTACATACGATCCGGTAGGACTGATCAGTAACGCACGGTCCCCTTGATCCCTATTCGCGGCGAGGTGAGCCTCATGTCCGCCCCAACCGCCAACAAACCAACCGTCACGGAGCGTGAGGCACGCCAGGTCGCCGAGGCGGCCCGCGAGCAGGACTGGCGCAAGCCGAGCTTCGCGAAGGAACTCTTCCTGGGCCGATTCCGGCTCGACCTCGTCCACCCCCACCCGCTCCCGGCGGACGAGGACACCCAGCGCGGCGAGGAGTTTCTCGCCAAACTGCGCGACTTCTGCGAGACGAAGATCGACTCGGCGGTCATCGAACGGGACGCCCGCATCCCGGACGCCGTGATCAACGGGCTCAAAGAGCTCGGCGCCCTCGGCATGAAGATCGACACCAAGTACGGCGGCCTCGGCCTGACGCAGGTGTACTACAACCGGGCCCTCGCCCTGGTCGGCTCCGCGAACCCGGCGGTCGGCGCCCTGCTCTCCGCCCATCAGTCGATCGGCGTACCGCAGCCGCTGAAGATCTTCGGCACTCAGGAGCAGAAGGACACCTTCCTGCCGCGCTGCGCCCGCACCGACATCTCGGCGTTCCTCCTCACCGAGCCGGACGTCGGCTCCGACCCGGCCCGCCTGGCCACCACGGCCGTCCCCGACGGCGACGACTACGTACTCGACGGGGTCAAGCTGTGGACCACCAACGGCGTGGTCGCCGACCTCCTCGTCGTCATGGCCCGCGTGCCGAAGTCCGAGGGCCACAAGGGCGGCATCACCGCCTTCGTCGTCGAGGCCTCCGCCGAGGGCGTCACGGTCGAGAACCGCAACGCCTTCATGGGCCTGCGCGGCCTCGAGAACGGCGTCACCCGCTTCCACCGGGTGCGCGTCCCGGCGGCCCACCGCATCGGCCCCGAGGGCGCGGGCCTGAAGATCGCGCTCACCACGCTCAACACCGGCCGGTTGTCGCTTCCGGCGATGTGCGTGGGCGCCGGCAAGTGGTGTCTGAAGATCGCCCGCGAGTGGTCGGCGGTGCGCGAGCAGTGGGGCAAGCCGGTCGCCCTGCACGAGGCGGTCGGCTCGAAGATCAGCTTCATCGCGGCGACGACGTTCGCGCTGGAAGCGGTCCTCGACCTGTCGTCCCAGATGGCCGACGAGGACAGGAACGACATCCGCATCGAGGCCGCCCTCGCCAAGCTGTACGGCTCCGAGATGGCCTGCCGGATGGCCGACGAACTGGTCCAGATCCGCGGCGGACGCGGCTTCGAGACGGCGGCGTCCCTGGCCGCCCGCGGGGAGCGCGCGGTACCGGCCGAACAACTCCTGCGCGACCTGCGGATCAACCGCATCTTCGAGGGTTCCACCGAGATCATGCACCTGCTGATCGCCCGCGAGGCGGTCGACGCCCACCTCTCCGTCGCCGGTGACCTCATCGACCCCGAGAAGTCCCTGTCGGACAAGGCCAAGGCAGGCGCCAACGCGGGCGTCTTCTACGCGAAGTGGCTGCCGAAACTGGTCGCGGGACCCGGACAACTCCCCACTGCATTCGGCGAGTTCAAGCACGAGGTCGACCTCTCCCCGCACCTGCGCTACGTCGAACGCCACGCCCGCAAGCTCGCCCGCTCCACCTTCTACGCCATGTCCCGCTGGCAGGGCCGCATGGAGACCAAGCAGGGCTTCCTCGGCCGGGTCGTCGACATCGGGGCGGAACTGTTCGCGATGAGCGCGGCCTGCGTACGCGCCGAACTCCTGCGCGGACAGGGCCAGAACGGCCGCGAGGCCTACCAACTCGCGGACGCCTTCTGCCACCAGGCCCGCATCCGCGTCGAGGAACTCTTCGCCCGCCTGTGGACCAACACCGACGATCTCGACCGCAAGGTCGTCAAGGGCGTCCTCTCCGGCACCTACGAGTGGCTGGAACACGGCATCGTCGACCCGTCGGACGACGGGCCCTGGATCGCCGAGGCCACCCCCGGCCCGTCCACCCGGGAGAACGTCCACCGCCCGATCCGCTGAGCGCCGGCCGCCTGCCGCCTGCCGTTCGTCGTGGGTCGGGGCCGCGGTGGTGCGTCGAGCCCGTCGCTGGTCTGGCCCCTCTGTCCGTTGCCACGGTGGGGCGGCGGGGGACCGGCTGTGCGACGGGCTGCGACGCACCACCGCGGCCCGCTCCCGCGCGTCGGCGGGCTGCGGGCCGGGGGTGCGTTCCCTGCTACGACACCCCTGAGAGGGACGCCCTGTCCTCTCCCGTCGTCCGGGCGGACACAATGGGGGGATGAGCGACAGTCCAGCCCCCCTCGCTGATCCCCACCTCGTCTTCGACCCCGTCGTGGGAGACGGGCCGAAGGACGTGGTGATCCTCGGTTCCACAGGGTCGATCGGCACTCAGGCCATCGATCTCGTGCTGCGCAACCCCGACCGGTTCCGGGTGACCGCGCTCTCCGCCAACGGCGGACGTGTCGGACTTCTCGCCGAGCAGGCGCACCGGCTGCGGGTGCGGACCGTGGCGGTGGCCCGTGAGGACGTCGTACCGGCGCTGCGGGAGGCGCTCGCCGCGCAGTACGGCGCCGGGGAGTCGCTGCCCGAGATCCTCGCCGGACCGGACGCGGCCGCCGAGGTCGCCGCCTCCGACTGCCACACCGTGCTGAACGGCATCACGGGCTCCATCGGCCTGGCGCCCACCCTCGCCGCCCTCCAGGCGGGCCGCACCCTCGCGCTCGCCAACAAGGAGTCGCTCATCGTCGGCGGCCCGCTGGTCAAGGCGCTCGCCAAGCCCGGACAGATCATCCCGGTCGACTCCGAGCACGCCGCCCTCTTCCAGTCCCTCGCCGCAGGCACCCGCGCCGACGTCCGCAAACTCGTCGTCACCGCCTCCGGCGGCCCCTTCCGCGGCCGTACGAAGCAGGAACTGGCCCACGTCACCGTCGAGGACGCCCTCGCCCACCCCACCTGGGCCATGGGCCCGGTGATCACGATCAACTCCGCGACCCTCGTCAACAAGGGCCTGGAGGTGATCGAGGCCCACCTGCTGTACGACATTCCCTTCGATCGCATTGAGGTGGTCGTGCACCCGCAGTCGTATGTCCACTCGATGGTTGAGTTCACGGACGGATCGACACTGGCGCAGGCGACGCCCCCCGACATGCGCGGGCCCATCGCCATCGGCCTCGGCTGGCCCGAACGCGTCCCCGACGCGGCCCCCGCCTTCGACTGGAGCACCGCCTCGACGTGGGAGTTCTTCCCGCTCGACAACGAGGCGTTCCCCTCCGTCGGCCTCGCCCGGCACGTGGGCGAGCTCGCGGGCACCGCCCCCGCGGTGTTCAATGCCGCCAACGAGGAGTGCGTGGAGGCCTTCCGCCGGGGCGCACTGCCCTTCAACGGGATCATGGAGACCGTCACCCGGGTGGTTCAGGAACACGACACGCCGGTGACGGGAACTTCACTGACCGTGTCGGACGTCCTCGAAGCAGAGCGCTGGGCCCGCGCCCGGACACAGGAACTGACAGCACTGACCGCACAGACGGCGACCGCGGAGGCCCGTTGATGACGTCCCTGATGATGATCCTCGGCATAGTCGTCTTCGTGGTCGGCCTGCTGTTCTCGATCGCGTGGCACGAGCTGGGGCATCTGTCCACGGCCAAGCTCTTCAAGATCCGCGTGCCGCAGTACATGGTCGGCTTCGGCCCGACCATCTGGTCGCGCAACAAGGGCGAGACCGAGTACGGCATCAAGGCCATCCCGCTCGGCGGTTACATCCGCATGATCGGCATGTTCCCGCCCGGCGAGGACGGCAGGGTCACGGCCCGCTCCACCTCGCCCTGGCGCGGCATGATCGAGGACGCCCGCTCGGCCGCCTTCGAGGAGCTCAAGCCCGGCGACGAGAACCGCATGTTCTACACGCGCAAGCCGTGGAAGCGCGTCATCGTGATGTTCGCGGGCCCCTTCATGAACCTGGTCCTGGCGGTGGCCCTGTTCCTCGTCGTCCTCATGGGCTTCGGCATCTCGCAGCAGACCACCACCGTGAGCTCCGTCTCCAAGTGCGTGATCGCGCAGAGCGAGAACCGCGACGACTGCCAGAAGTCCGACCCCGCCTCCCCGGCCGCGGCCGCCGGGCTCGAGGCCGGCGACAAGATCGTCTCCTTCGACGGGGTGAAGACGGACGACTGGAACCAGCTCTCCGACCTCATCCGCGCCGCCCCCGGCAAGGAGGTGCCGATCGTCGTCGACCGCAAGGGCGAGCAGGTCACCCTCACCGCGAAGATCGCCGACAACCAGGTCGCCAAGAAGGACTCCAGCGGCCAGATCGTCCAGGGCGAGTACGTCAACGCCGGCTTCCTCGGCTTCAGCGCCGCCACCGGAATCGTTCGCCAGGACTTCGACGAGTCCCTGACCTGGATGGGCGACCGCATCGGCGAGGCCGTCGACTCCATCGCGAGCCTGCCCGCCAAGATCCCGGCCCTGTGGAACGCCGCCTTCGACGGCGCCCCCCGCGAGCCGGACTCCCCGATGGGCGTGGTCGGCGCGGCCCGCGTCGGCGGCGAGATCTTCACCCTGGACATCCCGCCCACCCAGCAGCTGGCCATGGCCCTCATGCTGGTCGCCGGCTTCAACCTCTCCTTGTTCCTCTTCAACATGCTCCCGCTGCTCCCGCTCGACGGCGGGCACATCGCGGGCGCCCTGTGGGAGTCGCTGCGCCGCAACCTCGCGAAGGTGCTGCGCCGGCCGGACCCCGGTCCGTTCGACGTGGCGAAGCTGATGCCGGTGGCCTACGTGGTGGCCGGGATCTTCATCTGCTTCACCATCCTGGTGCTGATCGCGGACGTGGTTAACCCGGTCAAAATCTCGTAGTCGCACGGCGTTCGCGGCGGCCGGGAACCTTCGGGTTCCCGGCCGCCTCCCATCGAGTGGCTTCGCGGGTGGGATGTGCTCGGCGCAGCGCCCGTGCCGTAATCTCGAAGCCTGGAGCCCGCCGCTGACGGGACCTGGGCCTTGATCCACGACTTGGGGTTGCACAGCAGATGACTGCGATTTCTCTCGGTATGCCGACCGTTCCGACCAAGCTCGCCGAGCGCCGGAAGAGCCGGCAGATCCAGGTCGGTTCCGTGGCGGTCGGCGGCGACGCCCCGGTCTCCGTGCAGTCGATGACCACGACCCGTACGTCCGACGTCGGCGCCACGCTTCAGCAGATCGCCGAACTCACCGCGTCCGGCTGCCAGATCGTCCGCGTGGCCTGCCCCACGCAGGACGACGCCGACGCCCTCGCGACCATCGCCCGCAAGTCGCAGATCCCGGTCATCGCCGACATCCACTTCCAGCCGAAGTACGTCTTCGCCGCGATCGAGGCCGGCTGCGCCGCTGTCCGTGTGAACCCGGGCAACATCAAGCAGTTCGACGACAAGGTCAAGGAGATCGCCAAGGCGGCCAAGGAGCACGGCACCCCGATCCGCATCGGCGTCAACGCCGGTTCGCTCGATCGCCGCCTGCTCCAGAAGTACGGCAAGGCGACGCCGGAGGCCCTCGTCGAGTCGGCGCTGTGGGAGGCCTCCCTCTTCGAGGAGCACGACTTCCGCGACATCAAGATCTCCGTCAAGCACAACGACCCGGTCGTCATGATCGAGGCCTACCGCCAGCTCGCCGCCCAGTGCGACTACCCGCTCCACCTCGGCGTCACGGAGGCGGGCCCGGCGTTCCAGGGCACGATCAAGTCTGCGGTGGCTTTCGGCGCGCTGCTCTCCGAAGGCATCGGCGACACCATCCGCGTATCCCTCTCGGCCCCGCCGGTCGAAGAGGTCAAGGTCGGCAACCAGATCCTCGAGTCCCTCAACCTCAAGCAGCGTGGCCTCGAGATCGTCTCCTGCCCGTCCTGCGGCCGCGCCCAGGTCGACGTCTACAAGCTGGCCGAGGAGGTCACCGCCGGCCTCACCGGCATGGAAGTCCCCCTCCGCGTCGCCGTCATGGGCTGCGTCGTCAACGGCCCCGGCGAGGCCCGCGAGGCCGACCTCGGCGTCGCCTCCGGCAACGGCAAGGGCCAGATCTTCGTCAAGGGCGAGGTCATCAAGACCGTCCCCGAGTCCAAGATCGTCGAGACCCTCATCGAGGAGGCCATGAAGCTGGCCGAACAGATGGAGGCAGACGGAGTCCTCTCGGGCGAGCCGTCGGTGTCGGTGGCTGGCTGAGGGCCTTTCCAGCACCGCCCGGCGACATCAGTCGGTGAGCTCGGGCGCGTCGGTTGCTGGTCTCAACCCCTGGGCTCGGGGGCGCCGGTTGCTCGTCTCAGCCCTCTGGGCTCGGCGGCGTCGGTTGCTCGCTGTGAGCCCTTTTCTTGGGGTGCGGTCGGTGAGGTTCAGCTCCGTGGGCTTGTGGGTATCGGTCGTTGGCTTCGGCCGGTTGGCCTGGGGTGCGGTCGGTGTCGTCCGGCCCGGGGGCTTGGGGGCGCCGGTCGCTGACATCGGCCCGTAGGGCGTGGGAGCCGCGGTCGGTGATGTCGGCCCGTCGGGCTTGGGACGTCAGCCGGTGACATCAGCCCGTCGGGCGTTGGAGCGTCGGGCGATGACGTCAGGCCGGGGGCTTTCGAGCGCCGGGAGGCGAAATTCGGCCGGTCCGGCGTCTGGAAACGAGCGTTTGCCGCCCCGAACTCTGCCCACCCATAGGGGGCGCTGCCTTTGGGGCGCCGGTCCAGGCAATCCCAGCCCGTCCGGCGTTCGAGGACGAGGCCGTGAGGCCGACGGCGGGGGTCTGGGGGCGGCAGCCCCCAGGGGCGGGACACCAGGCCCACGCCCACCGGCAAGCGAGCGGTACCACCCACAGGGCGGCGCGCCCCAGCTTCCGCAGGTACAGTGCGGAGATCAGCAGACCCCAAGGTGTGAGGCCCCGCACGTGTTGACCCAGACGACTTCCCGGGTCCTCGAACCGAGCGACCTGGACGCCGCGCTCGCCGTCCTCGACCGCGAGCCCGTCGCGAACGCCTTCGTGACGTCCCGCGTCCAGGTCGCGGGCCTCGACCCCTGGCGGCTGGGCGGCGAGATGTGGGGTTGGTACGAGGACGGCATGCTCACGTCCCTCTGCTACGCCGGCGCCAACCTCGTCCCGATCTGCGCCACCCCGCGCGCCGTCCGCGCCTTCGCCGACCGCGCCCGCCGCGCCGGCCGCCGCTGCTCCTCCATCGTCGGCCCCGCCGCACCCACCGCCCTGCTGTGGCGCCTCCTGGAACCGCACTGGGGCCCGGCCCGCGAGACCCGCGCCCACCAGCCCCTCATGGTCACCGACCGCATGCCCACCCACATCGCCCCGGATCCGTACGTCCGCCGTATCCGCAAGGACGAGATGGAGACGATCATGCCGGCGTGCGTGGCCATGTTCACCGAGGAGGTCGGCGTCTCCCCGCTCGCCGGTGACGGCGGCCTCCTCTACCAGGCCCGCGTCGCCGAACTCGTCGGCTCCGGCCGCTCGTTCGCCCGCCTCGACGAACACGGCAAGGTCGTCTTCAAGGCGGAGATCGGCGCCGCCACGGCCCAGGCCTGCCAGATCCAGGGCGTCTGGATCGCCCCCGAACACCGGGGCAAGGGTCTCGCGGCCCCCGGCATGGCAGCGGTCCTGCGCTACGCACTGGCGGACGTGGCCCCGGTGGTGAGCCTGTACGTCAACGACTTCAACACGGCGGCGAGAAGGACGTACAGCCAAGTGGGCTTCCAGGAGGTCGGCGCCTTCATGAGTGTCCTGTTCTGATCGCCGCCGACCCCGTACAACCCGCGCCCGGCCGTAAAGCCGAACCCCCCTGTAGGCTCCCCGACATGGACCTCGTGATCGGCCCCCTGGACCTCTCAACCCACGTGGACGAGGCCCTGGCTGTCCAAGCGGTGGCCTTCGGCCTCGGCCCGGAAGAAGTGGCCGTACGCCGCCAGATCGTCCTCCGCCACATGGCCTACCCCGGCGCGAGAGCCCTCGGCGCCACAACGGCCGGCCGCCTCGTCGGGTTCGTCTACGGCATGCCCAACGACCGTACCCACTGGTGGTCCACCGTCGTGGAGCCCTACCTCCGCGCCCAGCACCACGACGACTGGCTCGACGGCTCCTTCGTCATCACCGAGCTGCACGTCCACCCGGCCTACCAGAACAAGGGCATCGGCCGCTCCCTGATCACCAGGATCACCGACAGCGCCGCCGAACCCCGCTCGATCCTCTCCGCGATCGACGTCGAGAGCCCGGCCCGCGGCCTCTACCGCTCCCTCGGCTACGTCGACCTCGCCCGCCAGGTCCTCTTCCCCAGCGCCCCGAAGCCGTACGCGGTGATGGGCGCCCCTCTGCCCCTGCGCCGCCGATAACGGATTTCCACCGGAACCGGCCCCCCGGCTAACCTCCAAGCCATCACCCTTACGCAGCAGGAGTACGGAACCATGGCGAACGCACCGGTCCAGCGCATGTCCCAGTTGATGGCGAAGACGCTGCGCGACGACCCGGCCGACGCCGAGGTCCTCAGCCACAAGCTGCTCGTCCGCGCCGGGTACGTCCGCCGCACCGCGGCCGGCGTGTGGACGTGGCTGCCGCTCGGCAAGAAGGTCCTCGCCAACGTCGAGCGGATCGTCCGCGAGGAGATGGACGCGATCGGCGCCCAGGAGGTGCTGCTCCCCGCCCTGCTGCCGCGTGAGCCGTACGAGGCGACCGGCCGCTGGGACGAGTACGGCCCGGAGCTCTTCCGCCTGCAGGACCGCAAGGGCGGCGACTACCTCCTCGGCCCGACCCACGAGGAGATCTTCACGCTGATCGTGAAGGACCAGGCGTCCTCCTACAAGGACCTGCCGGTCATCCTGTACCAGATCCAGACGAAGTTCCGTGACGAGGCCCGCCCCCGCGCCGGCATCCTGCGCGGCCGTGAGTTCCTGATGAAGGACTCCTACTCCTTCGACCTGGAGGACGAGGGCCTCGCCCGGTCGTACGCCCTGCACCGCGAGGCCTATCAGAAGGTGTTCGCGCGCCTCGGCCTCGACTACCGCATCTGCGCGGCGACCGCCGGCGCGATGGGCGGCTCGAAGTCGGAGGAGTTCCTCGCCCCGGCCGGCGCCGGCGAGGACACCTTCGCGGACTGCCCGAACTGCGACTTCGCGGCGAACACCGAGGCGATCACGTACGAGCTGAAGCCCGTGGACGCTGAGGGCGTACCGGCCGCCGAGGACATCCCGACCCCCGACACCCCGACCATCGAGACCCTCGCGGCCCACCTCGGCGTGGCGGCCTCCGCCACCCTCAAGAACCTCCTCGTGAAGGTCGACGGCGAGATCGTGGCCGTCGGCGTCCCCGGTGACCGCGAGGTCGACATGGGCAAGGTGGAGGCGCACTTCGCGCCGGCCACGGTCGAGCTGGTGACGGCGGAGGACTTCGTCGGCCGCCCGGACCTGGTCCGCGGCTACGTCGGCCCGCAGGGCCTGGGGGAGAAGGTCAAGTACCTCGCCGACCCGCGCGTGGCCCCCGGCACCGCCTGGATCACCGGCGCCAACAAGGAGCACACGCACGCGAAGAACGTCGTCGCGGGCCGTGACTTCGAGGTGGACCAGTACGTCGACGTCGTGGTCGTCCAGGAGGGCGACCCCTGCCCGAAGTGCGGCACCGGGCTCAAGCTGGACCGCGCCATCGAGATCGGCCACATCTTCCAGCTGGGCCGCAAGTACACCGACGCCCTCAAGCTCGACGTCCTCGGCCAGAACGGCAAGCCGGTCCGCGTGACCATGGGCTCCTACGGCATCGGCGTCTCCCGCGCGGTCGCGGCCCTCGCCGAGCAGAGCGCCGACGACAAGGGCCTGTGCTGGCCCGCCGAGGTCGCCCCGGCCGACGTGCACGTCGTCGCCGCCGGCAAGGCCCTGCAGATCGAGCTCGCCCTCGAGGTCTCCGAGAAGCTGCGGTCGGCCGGCCTGCGCGTCCTGGTCGACGACCGGGCCGGCGTCTCCCCGGGCGTGAAGTTCACGGACTCCGAGCTGATCGGCGTACCGAAGATCCTGGTGGCGGGCCGCCGCTCCGCGGAGGGCGTCCTGGAGCTCAAGGACCGCAGGACGGGCGAGCGCGAGGAGCTCACCGTGGACGAGGCGATCGCACGCCTCACCGCCTGATGTAAAGGCACCTGTACCGCGCGGATGCCGGCGGAGGCGGCATCCGTGCGGGGTCCTGGTGAGCCTGGGCGGCGACACCTCCGCCCGCCGGGGAGCCCCCGGCGGGCGGCTGGCAGATCCGCGTCCAGGACGCCACCGGCCCCGTGGACGAGACGCCCGCGCGGGGCCCGTACGCCACGGCCGGTCTGCGCGGCGGCGGTCCGGCCACGTCCGGTACGACGGCCCGTCGCCGGCGGCGCGGTGGCCACGACCTGCATCCACATCGTGGCCCCGAGCACCGGGCGGCCCGTCCGCTCCCCGTGGCGCACGGTGTCCGCGTCGCAGCGGCCGACTGCCCGGCGCTCGCCGGCAGACGGGGGTCCGACTACTCGCAAAAAAATTTCCGCCAGTGATGTCGAGAACCCGCGTCCGGCTCCGTCCCCGTGGTGAAGGCGGCCACAATGGGCCGCACCAGCACCCAGGAGACACACCATGGCCAAGTACCTGCTGCTGAAGCACTACCGCGGCGCCCCGGCTCCGGCGAACAACGTGCCGATGGACCAGTGGACGCCGGAGGAGATCTCGGCGCACATGCAGTACATGCAGGACTTCGCGGCCCGGCTCGAGAAGACCGGCGAGTTCGTCGACGGCCAGGCACTCGCCCCCGAGGGGCAGTGGGTCCGGTACGACGGTGAGGGGCGCCCGCCGGTCACCGACGGCCCGTTCGCCGAGACCAAGGACCTCATCGCCGGCTGGATGATCATCGACGTCGACAGCCACGAACGCGCCGTCGAGCTGGCCGGGGAACTGTCGGCCGCGCCCGGGGCGGGCGGGAAGCCCATCCACGAGTGGCTCGAGGTACGCCCCTTCCTGGCCGCGCCGCCCACCATCACGGATTGACCTCTCAGGTGTCCCAGATGAACGAGGCCCTGCTCCGGAGTCTCACGCCGAGCGTCCTCGGAATCCTCGTCCGCCGCGGAGCAGACTTCGCGGCGGCCGAGGACGCCGTGCAGGACGCGCTGGTCGAGGCGGTCCGCGTCTGGCCGTCCGACCCGCCCCGTGACCCGAAGGGCTGGCTGGTCACCGTGGCCTGGCGCAAGTTCCTGGACGCGACCCGGGCGGACGCCGCCCGCCGTCGGCGCGAGGACCGCGTCGACGAGGAGCCCGCGCCCGGGCCCACGCCCGACGCGGACGACACGCTCCAGCTCTACTTCCTCTGCGCCCACCCCTCGCTCAGCCCGTCCTCCGCCGTCGCCCTCACCCTGCGCGCCGTCGGCGGGCTCACCACCCGCCAGATCGCCCAGGCGTACCTCGTCCCCGAGGCGACGATGGCGCAGCGCATCAGCCGGGCCAAGCGCACCGTCTCCGGCGTGCGGTTCGACCAGCCCGGCGATGTCGCCACCGTGCTGCGCGTCCTCTACCTGGTCTTCAACGAGGGCTACTCCGGGGACGTCGACCTCGCCGCCGAGGCCATCCGGCTCACCCGGCAGCTCGCGGCCGCGATCGACCACCCCGAGGTGGCGGGCCTGCTCGCCCTCATGCTGCTCCACCACGCCCGGCGCGCCACCCGGACCGGGCCCGACGGCAGCCTGGTGCCGCTCGCCGAGCAGGACCGCGGCCGGTGGGACACCGGGTCGATCGCCGAGGGCGTCGAGATCCTGCAGGCGGCCCTCGCCCGCGACCGACTGGGCGAGTTCCAGGCCCAGGCGGCCATCGCGGCACTCCACGCCGACGCGCCCACCGCAGAGGAGACCGACTGGGTGCAGATCGTCGAGTGGTACGACGAGCTCGCGCGCCTGACCGACAGCCCCATCGTCCGGCTCAACCGCGCGGTGGCCGTCGGCGAGGCCGACGGACCGCGCGCCGGCCTGGCGGCGCTCGCCGCGCTGAACGACGCACTGCCCCGCCACACCGCTGTGGCGGCCTACCTCCACGAGCGCGACGGCGACCTCGCGACCGCGGCACAGCTGTACGCCGAGGCGGCCCACAAGGCATCCAACCTCGCCGAACGCGACTACCTGACACGCCAGGCCGCACGGCTCAACACCCGCCGCGGTCGCTGACGGTTCGGCTGTTGGTGACGCGGCTCGCCCAGGACACCCCCGAGCCGCCCTACAACCAGCCCGCGAACTCCAGCAGCAGCTCCGCATCCTGCGGCCGCCCGACCCTTCGCGCCCGCACCCCGGACTCCACGGCCCGGAACAGCGTCCAGCCCCGCAGTCGTTCCTGGTCCACGTCCAGCGACTCGGCGAGGCGCTTCACCCGGCGCCGGGTCGTCGCGGCGCCGGAGGGTGAGGCGATCAGGTCCTCCACGCGGTCCCGGACCAGTCGGGCCAGGTCGAAGGCACACTCGCCGACCACCGGATCGGGGCCCACGGCGAGCCACGGCATCCGCTCACCCGAAAGCACCTTGCTCTGCCGGAACGTGCCGTGCAGCAACCGGTGCTCGGGCGGCGCGGCCAGGAGTTCCTCCCGGGCCCCGAGGGCCGCGTCGACGAGCGGCGCCACCTCGGCGTCGGCCGCCGCGCTCGCCCGCATCGCCTCGGCCTGCCGCCCGGTCCGCTCCGCGACCGTCTCGAAGGTGTGCCCGTCCGGCGGCTCCACCCACAGCCGGCGCAACGTCCCCGCTGCCTCCAGCAGCGCCTTCGCCTCCGGCAGGGACCGCACGGACACGTCCGGATGCAGCCGCTCCAGGAGCAGCACACCCGGGGTCGTCACCGGCTCGATGAGCTGTACGGCGCCCAGGCCGCCCCAGTGCGCCAGCGCGGCCCGCTCGCTCTCCGGCCGTGCCCGGGGCGGGGCCAGCTTCAGCACGGCAGGCGTCGCGTCAGCCCGCCGTACGAGCACGACCAGGCTGCTGCGGCCACCTGGCACCTGCACCCGCTCCACGGTCAACTCGCGTAGAGCGATGGCCTGTTGGACCGCCGCAGGCAGCTTCTCCAACCAGTCGTCACCGTCCGGTGCGGTCTCACCGAGCGCCCGCACCAGACGCCGCGGCGGTTCGAAAGCCATACGCGAGTCGCTCCCTTTCTGTCCGGTCCCGTCCGGTCCCGTCCGGTTCCTCCGGTTCACACCGGCGGTGCCGCCGACACCGAGGCCTTACCGGCCCGCTCGGCGAGCCCAGGGAAGGCTACGCTCTCCCCGCGCCAGCGCACCGCCCGCACCGCCGCCTCCCGCAGTGCCGTGGCCGCCTCACGCCGCCGCGCGTCCCCGGTCGCCCGGACCAGGTCCGAGTAGACCCCGGCCACGCGTTCCTCCAGCTCGCCGGCGAGCCGGACCGCCGTCGCCGAGTCCGACACGGGGAAGGGGAGCACGTACCCGGCGCTCGCGGCGACCGGCGCGGCGCCCAGGTCGCGCAACTCGCGCACCAGCGCGTCACGGCGCGCCCGGTGAGCGTCGTACGCAGCCCGCGCCTCAATGCGCCGCCCTTCCTGGATCCGCCCGCCGACGACCCCGTACCCGTACACGGCCGCATGCTCCGCCGCGAGCGCCGCCTGCAACGCCCGCAACTCCCGGTCCTTCGCCTCGCTCACCCGACACCCTCCATCAGCTCGACGCCGTACACCCCGGTCACCCGGCACACCTCGCTCACCCGACGCCGTTCGCCCCGCTCACGGGGCACTCTCCGTCAACAGATACGCGTGCGCCGCCCCGGCCGCAGCCACCGACGCCAGCAGGCGGGCCAGCTCGCCCGGTACGGTCGCGAGCGCCGTGGTCCGCCGGTCCGCCAGAGTTCGCTCGGCGGCGGCGAGGTCGGCGAGGGCGTCCTTCTCGTTCCCCGGGACGGACGCCGTGGGCGATACCGAAGGGGACGCCTTGGAACCCGCCCCGGGCGACGGAGAAGCTGTCGGCGACCCCGACCCGCCCGCGTCCCCGAACGCCTCCCTGTGCCGCACGGCCTCCGCCCGCAGCGGTCGCAGTCGCTCCGCCAGTGCAGGATGGACGGTGATCACGGCGTCGTACCGCTCCACCAGCCTTGCACTGTCCCGGGCCGCACGCGCGCGTGCCCGCTCGGCAGCCGAGGGACCACGGCGTGTGCCGCTGTCGGAGTCGTCGTCGGGGGAGGAGCAGCCCACGAGCAGGGCGGCCCCGGCGGCCGAGGCGAGCAGGGCTCTTCTGCGCGGCCCCGAGGGGGTGCGCGACGGCGAGGGGAACGGCACGGCAGACGTCCTCGGGGAACTCGTACGAAAGAAAGACCACGACGGGCGGCACGCCCGTGATCACCGTACCCGCGGTATCGCCCGTCGCCACTCACCGGCACCGCCCGTGCACAGGTGGACGGCAACACTCCCCGCGACCGGATACCCTTTGACCTGACACGCGACCCATCCCACAACAGCACACGCGGCCGAGGAGTCACCCGGATGAGCACCACCCAGAGCGAGAGGCTGCGAGAACTGCTGGAACCGCTCGTCACCTCCCAGGGCCTGGATCTCGAAGAGATCGCCGTGGACTCCGTCGGACGCAAGCGGGTGCTGCGCGTCGTCGTCGACTCCGACACGGGTGCGGACCTGGACCAGATCGCCGATGTGAGCCGCGCGCTCTCGGCGAAGCTCGACGAGACGGACGCGATGGGCGAGGGCGAGTACACCCTCGAGGTCGGCACGCCGGGCGCGGAGCGCCCCCTCAAGGAACACCGGCACTATGTGCGCGCCACGGACCGGCTGGTGAAGTTCCAGCTGGTCGAGGGCGGCGAACTGGTCGCCCGGATCATCGAGGTCGACGACGACGGGATCGACGTCGAGGTGCCCGGAGTCAAGGGCCGCAAGGCCACGACCCGCAGACTCGCCTTCCCGGACATCGACAGGGCGCGCGTCCAGGTCGAGTTCAATCGCAAGGACAAGAACGAGAAGGAAGAGGAGGCGTAGCCGTGGACATCGACATGAGCGCCCTGCGGGGCTTGGTACGGGAGAAGGAGATCTCCTTCCCCCTGCTGGTCGAGGCGATCGAGTCGGCCCTCCTCATCGCCTACCACCGCACCGAGGGAAGCCGCCGTCACGCGCGCGTGGAGCTCAACCGGGAGACCGGACATGTGACCGTGTGGGCGAAGGAGGACCCCGAGGACCTCGAGGAGGGCCAGGAGCCCCGCGAGTTCGACGACACGCCGTCCGGCTTCGGCCGTATCGCCGCCACCACGGCCAAGCAGGTGATCCTGCAGCGCCTGCGCGACGCCGAGGACGACGCGACGCTGGGTGAGTACGCCGGCCGTGAGGGCGACATCGTCACCGGCGTGGTGCAGCAGGGCCGCGACCCGAAGAACGTGCTCGTCGACATCGGCAAGCTGGAGGCCATCCTGCCGGTGCAGGAGCAGGTGCCGGGGGAGACGTACCAGCACGGGATGCGGCTTCGGTCGTACGTCGTCCGGGTGGCGAAGGGCGTGCGGGGACCGTCGGTCACCCTCTCGCGCACGCACCCCAACCTGGTGAAGAAGCTCTTCGCGCTGGAGGTGCCGGAGATCGCCGACGGGTCCGTCGAGATCGCCGCCATCGCGCGTGAGGCCGGCCACCGTACGAAGATCGCCGTCCGGTCCACCCGTTCGGGCCTGAACGCCAAGGGCGCCTGCATCGGCCCCATGGGCGGGCGGGTGCGCAATGTGATGGGCGAGCTGAACGGTGAGAAGATCGACATCGTCGACTGGTCGGACGACCCGGCCGAGATGGTCGCGAACGCCCTGTCACCCGCTCGAGTGTCCAAGGTGGAGGTCGTCGACCTCGCGGCCCGCTCCGCGCGCGTGATCGTGCCGGACTACCAGCTGTCGCTGGCGATCGGCAAGGAAGGGCAGAATGCCCGGCTTGCGGCCCGTCTGACCGGCTGGCGGATCGACATCCGGCCGGACACCGAGCAGCCGTCCGAGCAGGCGCCCGGGCAGCCCTCGTAGGGGTGCACGGACCGGCGGGGGAATAGATCCCAGCCGCAGCCCGCTTAGATCACGACAACAACCGTTCGATTCCTGCCCCAAAGGGGTGAGGTCGGTGCGGGGAGGTAGACTTAACAGTGTCTGGCCGGACGCATGCCCGAGCATGCCCTGAGCGCACCTGTGTGGGGTGCCGGGAGCGAGCGGCCAAGGACGATCTGCTGCGGACCGTGGCGATCAAGGACGCATGCGTCCCCGATCCTCGCGGTACGCTGCCCGGCCGGGGTGCGTACGTACACCCCGCCCTGGTCTGTCTCGACCAGGCGGTACGCCGTCGGGCGTTCACGCGGGCACTGCGCGCCCCGGGACCGCTCGACACAAAGGCGTTGCGCCGACACATCGAGCGGACAACAGTTGCCGAGCAGGCAACGCCGTAAGACGTGCCGCACGGAAGCCCCCGTGCGGTTCTGGTACCTCGCGAGTCGAAAGCAGGTCGAGATTGCGATGAGCACTCGATGAGTACGCGATGAGTACGCCCATGAACTAGCGACGGTCCGGACGCAACCCGGACCTCAAAGGAGCGAAGTGGCTAAGGTCCGGGTCTACGAACTCGCCAAGGAGTTCGGTGTCGAGAGCAAGGTCGTCATGGCCAAGCTCCAGGAACTCGGTGAATTCGTCCGTTCGGCGTCTTCGACGATCGAAGCGCCCGTCGTACGCAAACTGACTGACGCCTTCCAGGGCGGTGGCAACGGCAAGTCCGCCGCGAAGCCCGCCCCGCGCAAGGCCGCCCCCAAGCCCGGCGCGCCCTCCCCGGCGCAGTCGGCACGTCCGGCTGCCCCGCGGCCGGCCGCACCCAAGCCCCCGGCTGCCCAGCAGCCCGCGGCTCCGTCGGCTCCGACGACCCCGTCGGCCCCGGCGCCGACCCCTTCGCCGGCCCCCGGCCCGCGTCCGGGCCCCAAGCCCGCGCCGCGTCCGGCCCCGGCCGCGCCGGAGTTCACCGCTCCGCCGTCGGCCCCGGCTGCGTCCGGTCCCAAGCCCGGCGGTGCCCGTCCCGGCCCCGGTGCCCCGAAGCCCGGCGGTCGTCCCGCCGCGCCCGGTCAGGGTCAGGGCCAGCGTCCCGGTGGCCAGGGCCAGCGTCCCGGCGGTGGCCAGGGCCAGCGCCCCGGTGCCCGTCCGTCCGGTCCGCGTCCGGGTAACAACCCCTTCACCTCCGGCGGCAACGCCGGCATGGCGCGCCCGCAGGCGCCCCGTCCGCAGGGCGGCCCGCGCCCGGGTGGTCCCGGCGGCGCCCCCGGCGCCGGCGCCGGTCCCCGTCCGCAGGCTCCCGGTGGCCAGGGCGGCGGTCCCCGTCCGCAGGCTCCGGGCGGCTCGCGTCCGACCCCGGGCGGTATGCCTCGTCCGCAGGGCGGTCCTCGTCCCGGCGGCGGCCCCGGCGGCCCGCGTCCCAACCCCGGCATGATGCCGCAGCGCCCGGCTGCCGGCCCGCGTCCCGGCGGCGGTGGCCCCGGTGGTCGCGGTCCCGGTGGCGGTGGCGGTCGCCCCGGTGGCGGTGGCGGCGGTCGTCCCGGTGGCGGCGGCGGCTTCGCCGGTCGTCCCGGTGGCGGTGGCGGCGGCTTCGCCGGTCGTCCCGCGGGTCCCGGTGGCGGTGGCGGCGGCTTCGCCGGCCGTCCGGGTGGTCCCGGCGGTGGCGGCGGCGGTCGTCCCGGCTTCGGTGGTCGTCCCGGCGGTCCCGGCGGCCGTGGTGGCACGCAGGGCGCCTTCGGTCGTCCCGGCGGTCCCGCGCGTCGTGGCCGCAAGTCGAAGCGGCAGAGGCGCCAGGAGTACGAGGCCATGCAGGCCCCGTCGGTCGGCGGCGTGATGCTGCCTCGCGGCAACGGCGAAGCCATTCGCCTGTCGCGCGGTGCGTCCCTCACCGACTTCGCGGAGAAGATCAACGCCAACCCGGCGTCGCTCGTCGCGGTCATGATGAACCTCGGCGAGATGGTCACGGCCACGCAGTCCGTCTCCGACGAGACGCTGCAGCTCCTCGCCGGCGAGATGAACTACACGGTTCAGATCGTCAGCCCCGAGGAGGAGGACCGCGAGCTGCTCGAGTCCTTCGACATCGAGTTCGGCGAGGACGAGGGCGACGACGAGGACCTGGTGGTCCGCCCGCCGGTCGTCACCGTCATGGGTCACGTCGACCACGGTAAGACCCGACTGCTCGACGCCATCCGCAAGACGAACGTCATCGCGGGCGAGGCCGGCGGCATCACCCAGCACATCGGTGCCTACCAGGTCTCGACCCAGGTCAACGAAGAGGACCGCGCGATCACCTTCATCGACACCCCGGGTCACGAGGCGTTCACCGCCATGCGTGCCCGTGGTGCCCGGTCGACGGACATCGCGATCCTGGTCGTCGCGGCCAACGACGGCGTCATGCCGCAGACGGTCGAGGCCCTCAACCACGCCAAGGCGGCCGAGGTCCCGATCGTCGTCGCGGTCAACAAGATCGACGTCGAGGGCGCCGACCCGACCAAGGTGCGCGGCCAGCTCACCGAGTACGGGCTGGTGGCCGAGGAGTACGGCGGCGACACCATGTTCGTCGACATCTCCGCCAAGCAGGGTCTGCACATCGACTCCCTGCTGGAGGCCGTCGTCCTCACCGCCGACGCCTCGCTCGACCTGCGGGCCAACCCGCACCAGGACGCGCAGGGCATCTCGATCGAGTCCCGTCTCGACCGCGGCCGTGGTGCCGTGGCGACGGTCCTCGTCCAGCGAGGCACGCTGCGGGTCGGCGACACGATGGTCGTGGGCGACGCCTACGGTCGTGTGCGCGCCATGCTCGACGACAACGGCAACAATGTCGCCGAGGCCGGCCCGTCGACGCCGGTCCAGGTCCTGGGCCTGACCAACGTCCCGGGTGCGGGTGACAACTTCCTGGTGGTCGACGAGGACCGTACGGCCCGTCAGATCGCCGAGAAGCGTGCCGCCCGCGAGCGCAACGCGGCCTTCGCCAAGCGCACGCGTCGTGTCTCCCTCGAGGACCTGGACAAGGTGCTCAAGGCCGGCGAGGTCCAGCAGCTCAACCTCATCATCAAGGGTGACGCTTCTGGTTCCGTCGAGGCCCTCGAGTCCTCCCTGCTCCAGCTGGACGTCGGCGAAGAGGTCGACATCCGCGTCCTGCACCGCGGTGTCGGTGCGGTCACGGAGTCGGACATCGACCTGGCGATGGGCTCGGACGCCATCGTGATCGGCTTCAACGTCCGTGCGGCCGGCCGTGCCGCGCAGATGGCCGAGCGTGAAGGCGTGGACGTCCGCTACTACTCGGTCATCTACCAGGCGATCGAGGAGATCGAGGCGGCCCTCAAGGGCATGCTCAAGCCGGAGTACGAAGAGGTCGAGCTCGGCACGGCGGAGATCCGCGAGGTCTTCAAGTCGTCCAAGCTGGGCAACATCGCCGGTGTCCTGGTCCGCTCCGGCGAGGTCAAGCGCAACACCAAGGCGCGCCTCATCCGCGACGGCAAGGTGGTCGCGGAGAGCCTCACCATCTCCGGTCTGCGCCGCTTCAAGGACGACGTCACCGAGATCCGCGAAGGGTTCGAGGGCGGTATCAACCTCGGCAACTTCAACGACATCAAGATCGACGACGTCATCGCGACGTACGAGATGCGGGAGAAGCCGCGCGTGTAAGCGCTCGGGCTTCCGTTTCTGAGACGGTCCGGTCCGGGGCCGGTCGGCGGAGAGTAAACTCCGTCGATCGGCCCCGGCCGTTCGTTGTACGGTTCTGATGTCCCCGCCACGTGGATGGCGGGGCCATCGATCCCGTACCGGCGGGTGAACCGGTTACACACATGTATGTGGGGACGCTGTCCTTCGACCTGCTCCTCGGCGACGTTCGGTCGCTGAAGGAGAAGCGCTCCGTCGTCCGCCCCATCGTCGCCGAGCTCCAGCGCAAGTACGCGGTGAGCGCGGCCGAGGTGGATCACATGGACCTCCACCGCAGGGCCTCCATCGGCCTCGCGATGGTGTCCGGCGACGCGGGGCACCTGACCGACGTGCTCGACCGGTGCGAACGGCTGGTCGCCGGGCGCCCCGAGGTGGAGTTGCTGTCCGTCAGGCGGCGCTTCCACGGCGAAGACGACTGACGACCCCAGAGAACGACCCAGACAGGAAAGAACGGGAGACGGACCAGTGGCCGACAACGCGCGGGCCAAGAGGCTGGCGGACCTCATCCGGGAAGTGGTGGCCCAGAAGCTGCAGCGCGGGATCAAGGACCCGCGGCTCGGCTCGCACGTCACCATCACGGACACCCGGGTCACGGGTGATCTGCGGGAGGCGACCGTCTTCTACACCGTGTACGGGGACGAGGAGGAGCGGAAGGCGGCAGCCGCCGGACTGGAGAGCGCCAAGGGCGTCCTCCGCTCCGCGGTCGGCGCAGCGGCAGGCGTGAAGTTCACGCCGACGCTGACGTTCGTGGCCGATGCGCTGCCCGACACCGCCCGGACCATCGAGGACCTCCTCGACAAGGCGCGCCAGTCCGACGAGAAGGTGCGCGAGGTCTCGGCCGGCGCCACCTACGCCGGCGAGGCGGACCCGTACAAGAAGCCGGGTGAAGACGAGGACGACACCGCCGAATGACCCAGAAGCCCACCCCGCCCGACGGCCTTGTCATCGTCGACAAACCGTCGGGCTTCACTTCGCACGACGTCGTCGCCAAGATGCGGGGCATCGCCAGGACCCGCCGCATCGGCCACGCCGGCACCCTCGACCCGATGGCCACGGGCGTCCTCGTCCTCGGCGTCGAGAAGGCGACGAAGCTCCTCGGGCACCTCGCCCTCACGGAGAAGGAGTATCTGGGGACCGTCCGCCTCGGACAGACCACCCTCACCGACGACGCCGAGGGCGAGATCACGGCGTCGGCAGACGCCTCCCGCGTCACTCGCGACGCCATCGACGCCGGCATCGCCAAGCTGACCGGCGACATCATGCAGGTGCCGTCCAAGGTCAGCGCCATCAAGATCAACGGCGTGCGCTCGTACAAGCGGGCCCGCGACGGCGAGGAGTTCGACATCCCCGCCCGGCCCGTCACCGTCTCCTCCTTCGCGGTGTACGACGTCCGGGACGCCGTCGCCGAGGACGGCACACCTGTCCTGGACCTGGTGGTGTCGGTGGTCTGCTCCTCCGGCACGTACATCCGCGCCCTCGCCCGCGATCTCGGCGCCGACCTCGGCGTCGGCGGGCACCTCACCGCCCTGCGCCGCACCCGCGTCGGCCCCTACAAGCTGGACTCCGCCAAGACGCTGGACCAGCTCCAGAACGAGCTGACGGTGATGCCGATCGCCGAGGCGGCCGCCGCCGCGTTCCCGCGCTGGAACGTCGACGCCAAGCGCGCCCGGCTGCTCATCAACGGCGTACGGCTGGAGATGCCCGACGAGTACGTGGGCGGCGGGCCCGTGGCCGTCTACGACCCCGAAGGACGGTTCCTCGCGCTCGTGGAGGAGCACAAGGGCAAGGCGAAGAGCCTGGCCGTCTTCGGCTGACCTTTCCGGGCCCACACGGGTTCGCTCGGCCCCCTGCGGGCTCGGATCCGCCCGTGGAGCGGCGATCACGGGGTCGTCCACTGTCGCCGCTCCACGGTCCCCCCTCGGTTCCCCCACCCATAGGGTTATCCAGCCGCCGCCGTCCATTCACCCGTCCGGGCAGGCGCTCGGAGTGAACCGAGGGAGTGCACGGGGGCGCGTTCGACGCATGATCTGTCCCGCCGATCATCCCGCGCCTACGGTCGAACACAGGGCACGCGTGTACGGCGGGGAGGCACGACCATGGCGGAACGGGCCGCGCGGGACCGCTTCCGGTGGGTGGATGAGGAAAAGGGCGGCCGGTTCCAGTGGGTGGATGAGGCAGAAAGCGGTGGGAGCGCCGCGCGAGAACCAGGCCCGGGCGTCGCGGCGGAGCAGCGGCCGTGGGACGGTCTCGACGCCGCCCTCGTCCGCATCCACGACCTGGCAGGCCGCCCCCGCGGCCTGGGCTTCGTCGCGGACCACCACGGCACGGTGATCACCGCCCACGAGACCGTCGACGGCCTGCCGCGCCTCCTCCTGCACACCGCCGAGGACCGGCACTGCCTCGTGACCGCGACCGACGTCACCCCGCTGCCCGCCCGGGGACTGGCCCTCGTACGCGCCGAGGGGCTCGGCGTGGCCCCCCTCCCCGTCACCGCGCGGGACCGTATCGACACCGGCACCTACGTCCGCCTCGCCGCCGGCTGCTGGCGCGAGGCACGGGTCCTGGGCGCGACCTCGGTGACGTACACGGCCACGGACCGCTTCCATCGCATCGACGACGCCCTCGAGTTGGCGATCGGCACGGCAGGCCGGGACGCGCTGCGGCTGGGCGGCGGAGCGGCCGGAGGACCGGTCCTCGACGCAGAGACGGGCGCCGTGCTGGGCGTCCTCGGCACCGCGCTGCAGTCCGACGCGCGCGACTGCGGGTTCGTCGTACCCCTGCACCCCCGGGCCCTCGGCCTCACCCGACCCGGGGAGACTTCCACCGCCGGACCGGGCCCGCTCGCCGAACTGCTCGCCCGCAACGCGGCGACGGTCCCCGCCTACGGCGCCGACCTCAACCTCGCGGGGGTCCTGGAACTCACGGCCACCTCCGTGGCGCAGGACGGCCCGCGGACCGGTACGGAGGGCACCGTCGCGGTGGCCGAGCCGGTCGAACGCACCGACCTCGCCCGCCAGTTCGCCGCCTTCACCGAGAGTCCGTACGCCGTCCTCGGCCTCGTCGGCCCACCCGGCAGCGGCCGTACGACGGAACTCGCGACCCTCGCCGCCCGCCGCCACCGGGGCCCCGACCCGGCCCCCACCCTCTGGCTGCGCGGAGCCGACCTGAGGGAGGACGACGAGTCCCTGGCGGACGCGGCACGCCGGGCCCTGCACCGGGCGGCGCGCATCGTGGCCTCCTCCTCACCGGCCTCCCCGGTCGAGCTGGGCGACGTCGCACCGGAGCTGTTGGCTCGGCCGGCCCGTGCCGCCGGTCGCCCCTTGCTTCTGCTGCTCGACGGGCCGGAGGAGATGCCTCCGACGCTGGCGCATCGGCTCGGCGCGTGGACGCGGGGCACGGTGAGGTGGCTGGGGGAGACGGGGGCGCGGTTGGTGGTGGCGTGCGGGGAGGAGTACTGGGAGGAGGCGGAGTTCCCGAGGGAGGTGCTGTATCGGGAAGACACCTCAGCGGCGCCGGGTGACATTCCAGCCGGTCCGGCGTCTGAGGACGAGGCCGTTCGGGCCGAAGGGGAGCCCGCGGGCCCGCCCCCCGGGGACGGGACGGGAAGGGGCGCCGAGGGCGACAACCCCCCTCGGCGGCTCCCGCCCTGTGTCCGCCTCGGCGACCTGCGGGATGCGGAAGCCGCCCAGGCACGCGCGCGCTACCGCATCCCGGACGGAAGCCTCCGCGACACCGACGCCCGTCATCCCCTCACCCTCCGCCTCCTTGCCGAGATCCGCGCCGCGCTCCCCGACGCCCCCGTCACCCCGCTCGACCGCGACGATGTCTTCGCGGCCTACCTGGACCTGATGTGCCTGCGCATCGCGGTGCGGCTGGCCGCGGACGGCGGCCTGCGCGGCACAGCCGTCCGCCGGCTCGCGGCGAGGGTCTCCGGCCAGATCCACGAGGCCGCCCGGCGCAGCCTCGGCCCCGGACAGGGCGAACTGGACCGCGAGACGTTCGAGTCGGTGTTCCCGTGGGGCCCCGCCCCGGCCCGCCTCGGCGGCGGCACCGGATGGGCCTCGGCCGTCCTCACCGAGGGTCTCGTGGTCCCCGCGGGCGGCGGTTATCGCTTCGCCCACGAGGAACTCGCCGACTGGATCCAGGGAACCCACCTCGACCTGGACGAGGCTCTGCACGCCCTCGTCCACCGCCGCCGCACCCAGGACGGCACGCAGCACCCCCTCCCCGTCCCGCACCACCGCATCGGCCCCGTCGTCCAGTCCCTGCTCTTGCTGGCCCGTCAGCACGGCGAGCGCCAACTCGCCTCCCGCCTGGCCGACCTGGTGCACGCCCTGGACGCCGACCCGCACTCCTGGTGGGCCGCCCGCCTGCTCTCCCGCACCCTGCTGCGCGTGCCCGACGCGACGCCGTACACCGCCGTCCTGCGCCTGCTCGCCGACCGTGTCGTCGCCTGGCGACAGCGCGGGCAGCACGTGCCCGAGGAGTTCGGCCCCGTCTTCTGGAGCGAGCTGCGCCTCCCGCAGGACCGCCGCTTCGACCTGCTGCGCCGACTCGTCCTCGCCGACCCCGCGCCGCGGGACACCGACACCCCCCGCTACCTCGACGCGGCCGCCCGGTTCCTCGCCGCCGACGCCACCGCCGTACAGCCTTTCCTGACCCGCTGGTTCGACGACGAGCGTCCACTGCCCGCGACCCCGCACGCCACCGTGGCCACGGCCGCGCAGGCCCTGCTGCACACGCACCGGCACCGGGCGATCGACCATCTCACGGAGGTCCTGGTCGACCGCGGCCACCGGCGCGCCGACGAGCTGCTCGCCGTCCTCGCCGAGGAGGAGCCGTCCGTGATCTGCCGAGCCGTCGACCGCTGGGTGTGCGACGAACGGCCGGACCGGAGGACGGCGGCGGTGGCGTACGGGCTGCGGGCCGCCGCACACGTACGCACGGAGGCCGACCGCGAGCTGTTGCGCCACGCCGCCCTCTCCCTGATCGCCCGCCCCGCCGACTGCACCCTGCACGGCGGCGCGCTCGCCCTCCTCGTAAGGGACCCGCACACCAGGGACGCCCACCTCCCGCGGGCGCTGGAGCGTTTCGCCGCCGGGGACCCGCAGTTCCCGCCGAGCGCGCTGGCCGTCGCGCTGCACACCCGTCCCGAGCCGGTCCTGGACGCCTTTCGGGCCCGGCTGCGCCGAGGACCGGACACCGGGGAGACCCTGCGCACGCTCGCCGACGCCACCCCACCCGCCCTCGCCGGCCCGGTCGCCGCGCTCGTCCGCGAGGCGGTGCGGGAGCGGCCGGAGGCCGCCGACCACGTGGCCGCGTACGTCGACCGCCGCCTCGACCTGGACCACGGACCGACCGCGCAGGCCGTCCTCCATCCGCTGGTCACCGGCCTGCTCGACGGCGGCGGCCCGGAGCGGGTGCGGGTCGCGCTGGCCGCGGTCCTTGCCGCTCCTGGCAACCCCGGGGCCCCGGGCTCCTCCCTGCGCCATGAACTGCGCGAGTTCCTCCTGGTCCAGGAGCACGCCCCCGCCGTCCTGGACGCCGTGCTGGACGCCGCCGTCCAGCACGGCGTCGAGGACCTGCGTGACGTCGTGCACCGCGTCGGCCTGCGTCTCGTCCGCACCCCGGACGGCGCGACCCGTTTCGATCGCGCCCTCGTCGACCTGAGCCGTACCGTCCCCGGCTTCGCCGCGCTGATGGCCGGCTGGCTGACCGGCGCTCCCGCGGACTGGGCCGTGGTGGTCGGGCCCAGCACACGGCGGACGATCGAGAATCTGGCGGGGCCGCGCGTCCCGGCTTGAGACAGGCCCTTCGCGTGCGCCCCGTCACAGGACACATGCCGATGCGGGCCGACAGCACGCGGCATGGCACCCTTAGACCTGCGTAAGAGGTCGAAGGTAACTACGGACAAGGGTTCGAGGAGCGGTCACAGTGCAGCGCTGGCGTGGCTTGGAGGAGATCCCCCAGGACTGGGGGCGCAGCGTCGTCACCATCGGCTCCTACGACGGAGTGCACCGCGGACACCAGCTGATCATCAGGCACGCGGTGGACCGCGCGCGTGAGCTGGGCGTTCCTGCGGTCGTCGTCACCTTCGACCCGCACCCCAGCGAGGTCGTCCGCCCCGGCAGCCACCCGCCGCTGCTGGCGCCGCACCACCGCCGCGCCGAACTGATGGCGGACCTCGGCGTGGACGCCGTCCTGATCCTTCCCTTCACCACCGAGTTCTCGAAGCTGTCGCCGGCCGACTTCGTCGTCAAGGCCCTCGTCGACAAGCTGCACGCCAAGGCGGTCGTCGAGGGCCCCAACTTCCGCTTCGGCCACAAGGCCGCCGGCAACGTCGAGTTCCTCACCGAGCTGGGAAAGGTCTACGACTTCGAGGTCGAGGTCGTCGACCTGTACGTCACCGGCGAGGCGGGCGGCGGCGAGCCCTTCTCCTCGACCCTGACCCGGCGCCTGGTCGCCGAGGGCGATGTCGCGGGCGCCGGGGAGATCCTCGGTCGGCCGCACCGGGTGGAGGGCGTGGTCGTACGCGGCGCTCAGCGGGGGCGGGAACTGGGCTTCCCGACCGCCAACGTCGAGACACTGCCCCACACCGCCATCCCCGCCGACGGCGTGTACGCCGGGTGGCTGCACGTGGGCGGCGAGGCGATGCCCGCCGCGATCTCCGTCGGCACGAATCCGCAGTTCGACGGCACGGAGCGCACGGTCGAGGCGTACGCCATCGACCGGGTGGGCCTCGACCTGTACGGGCTGCATGTCGCCGTCGACTTCCTGGCGTTCGTGCGGGGGCAGGCACGGTTCGAGACGTTGGAGGCTCTGCTGGAGCAGATGGCTGAAGACGTGAAGCGGTGCAAGGAGTTGGTGGCCGCGGCGGAGTAGCCGACGGCGAGTTCGGCTCCACGACGGCGAAGGGCGGCCAGTGCCTTGGAGGCACTGGCCGCCCTTTGTTCTGCCGTGAGGGGCCCCGGGGTTACTGCTGAGGGGGCGGGGGAGGGGGAGGGGTCTGGCCGTCGGGGTGCGGGGGCTGGGGGGCCGGTGCTTGTGGTGCTTGCGGGGCCGGGGGCTGGGGGGCGTGGGGAGTCTGGGGGGCCTGGGGGTAGCCGTAGCCGGCGGGGTAGCCGGGCTGACCCGGTTGGCCGGGCTGGCCCGGGTGGGCCGGTTGACCCTGCTGCGGTGGGTAGGGCTGGCCGGGCTGCTGGTACGGCTGGCCCGGCTGGGCGGGGGCCTGTCCTGGGGGGAACTGCCCGGGCTGGGCCTGCCCCGGTGGGACCTGTCCGGGCTGCGGGTACGGCTGGCCCGGGGCGTACGGCTGGCCGGGGTGCGGGGGCTGGGGGTAGGCGCCGGGCTGGCCGGGGTGCTGCTGTCCGGGGGCCGGCTGGCCCGGCATCTGCTGGCCTGGGACCTGCTGGCCCGGGGCGGGGTGCCCGGGGAACGGCTGCCCGGGACCGGGCTGGCCCGGGTACTGGCCGGGGTACGGCTGACCCGGGTACGGGCCGGGCATCTGCTGGTCCGGGCCGGGCATCGGCGGGGCGGCCACCGGGGGCGGGTTGCCGTCCGAGGTCCACAGGCCGTGCGACTGCTGGTGGCGTACGAAGTCCTCCGCGACCATCGCCGCGAGGTTGAAGTACGCCTCCCGCACCTTCGGCCGCATCATGTCGAGGTCGACCTCGGCACCGGCGGAGAGATGTTCGTCGAAGGGCACCACGACGACGCCCCGGCACCGCGTCTCGAAGTGCGACACGATGTCCTCGACCTTGATCATCTTGCCGGTCTCGCGGACACCCGAGATCACGGTGATGGAGCGTGAGACGAGTCCCGCGTACCCGTGCGCGGAGAGCCAGTCCAGCGTCGTACTGGCGCTGCTCGCACCGTCCACGGACGGTGTCGAGATGATGATCAGCTGGTCGGCGAGGTCGAGCACACCGCGCATGGCGCTGTAGAGCAGACCGGTGCCCGAGTCGGTGAGGATGACCGGGTACTGCTTGCCGAGCACCTCGAGCGCGCGCCGGTAGTCCTCGTCGTTGAAGGTCGTCGACACGGCCGGGTCGACGTCGTTGGCGATGATCTCCAGGCCGGAGGAAGCCTGGGAGGTGAACCGCCGGATGTCCATGTACGAGTGCAGGTACGGGATCGCCTGGACGAGGTCACGGATGGTGGCCCCGGTCTCGCGCCGCACCCGGCGGCCGAGCGTGCCGGCGTCGGGGTTGGCGTCGATGGCAAGGATCTTGTCCTGCCGCTCTATGGCGAGGGTGGAGCCCAGTGCGGTCGTCGTGGTCGTCTTGCCGACACCGCCCTTGAGGCTGATCACCGCGATGCGGTAGCAGGAGAGCACCGGAGTCCGGATCAGCTCCAACTTCCGCTGCCGCTCGGCCTCCTCCTTCTTCCCCCCGATCTTGAACCGGGAGGGCGCGGACGCCGGACGTCCGCTCTTCGCCTTCTGCTTCCTGTTGTTGAGCAGCCGGTCGGAGGACAGCTCCACGGCAGCGGTGTAACCGAGCGGCGCGGCACCGGGGTTGGTCGGCTGCCGCTGGTCGTGCTGGATCGGCTGCGGCCATGCGGCCCCGGCCCGGGGGTCGGTGGGCTGCTGCGGGTGCGGTGCGGCTCCCTGCGGGTGCTGACCAGCGTGCTGGGGCGGCTGCGGGGCCCCGTGCGGGGCGACAGCCGGGGGAGCGCCGTCGGGCTGCGGCTGGCCTGGCTGTCCCTGCTGGGCGGGGGGCGGGGGGAAGCCGTAGCCGCCCGGCTGGGCGGAGGGGTTGGGCCCGGGCTGCGGCGCGTTGGGCTGCGGGAAGCCGTAGCCGCTCGGGGCGTGGGGTGCGTTCGGCGCGTGGGGCGGCGTGGGCGCGGGGGCACCGCCCGGGTGCGGGAAGCCGTAGCCACCGGGCGCGTTCGGAGCGTTGGGCGCGGGAGCCTGGGGGGCGCCGGGCCCGGCCTGCGCATCGGGGGCACCGAGGTGAGGGAAGCCGTAGCCGAGCCGGCCGGGCTGTGCCTGGGGCGCGGGCGGATGCGGGAAGCCGTAGCCACCGTGGCCCTGGCCCTGGGGGTTGGGTGCCGGTGCGGGCGGAGTGGGCTGCTGCTGGGGCGCCTGGGGCGGGGTGCCGGGGGGTGGGAAGCCGTAGCCGGGCTGTTGGGCCGCCGCGGACTCCGGGTTCTGCGCGGCCGCCGGGTTCCAGGCGGGCGGTGCGGGCTGCGGAGCCTGTGGGTGGGTGGACGGCTGCTGGGGCGGCATGGGCGACTGGGCCTGAGGGTGCCCCGCAGTCGCCGGGTCCCCGGGCTGCGGCTGTGCGGGCCACTGCGCGGCCGGTGCGGGGGCAGCAGGCTGGTACGACGGCGGCAGCGGCGGCACTCCGCTCTGCGGGGCGGGCGGGGGAGCCCAGGCGGTGGGCGGCGCGTCCTGCCGTGCGGCGGGCGCGGCCGGGGCCGAACTGTCCTGCGGGGCCTCGTCGGCAGACTCAGCCATGGGCGCCAGCGCGTCCGCGGGCTCGGCGGTCGGCGCCACGGGGTCCGAAACCTCGGCCTCGGCTTCGGCGGCAGGGGCGTCGGCAGCCCCGTCCGCCTCCTCGGATTCGGTGACATCGTCGCCCTGGGACACCGCGCCGTCAGCACCCGCATCACCGGCGGTCGCTTCCGGGGAGTCGACATCCTCGGACTCGCCCTCAGCCGCCGGAGCCGCCGGGTCCTCCGGGACGTCGCCTTCCCAGGGCGCACCAGTTTCGTCGATCTCCGCCCCAACGGAGGAGGCGTCGTCGCTGTCGGCGCCCGAGGAGCCCGAGGGGCCCGCGAGCGAGCCCGCGTCCGTCTCCTCGGCCACGGCCGCCGTGTCAGCCGTACCAGCGGCAGCCTCTGCCCTTGCCGAACTCCCGCCGTTCGAGTCCGGCGAGTCCTGCGAGTCTTCCGCGACGCCGGCCGCTGAAGCATCGGCCCCCTCGGCCGCAGCCGCACGCTCCGCGATCTCCCGCTGCAAGGCGACGGCGGAGAACCGCATGGTGGCGCCGCTCTCCAGATCCCCGTTCCCGGAACCAGCCTCCTCGGCACCGGAGGGCGATGCCTGAGCACCCGTGTACGACGGCGCAGCCTCCTGACCCGCAGGGTCGGCGGGAGGCACCGGCGCCCACTGTCCCTGGGGCTGTCCCTCGTGCTGCGGCCGCTGCTGTGCGAACCCGCTCCCTTCCGGAATCCCGGGCACCCCGACCGGACCCCCGGTCGGAGACGCGGGCGGAGCGGGCGGCGTGAAGGGCACGCCCCGGGCCGGAGCCGGAGCGCCAGCCGGAGTCTGCGGAGGGTACGGAGCCCCGGTCCCGTGAGCCGGCGGCCCAGGAGGCGCGAACGGAGCTCCGGGAGCCGAACCCGAACCCGAACCCCCGCCCGAGCTGCCGCCCGCGCCCGCACCTGCCCCCGAGCCGTCCCCGGCGTTCTGCGTGTACCAGGCAGGCGGCGCGTAGTCGATGGTGAACTCCCCCGTCGCCTCGACGGCGGAGTCCGCGTCGGTCTGGTCATCGCCGGGTGTGGCCCAGCCCCCGCGGATCCCGTCCCGATCGCTGCTCACAATTCCTCCTGGTGTGGTCGAGCACCCTCATGCCGTGCCGGGGCGACCATTACTTGTCGTCCTTTGTCGTTCGAGGTCGTCCGATCCACCGGCTCTCCCCCTGGGACGCCGACGCCCGTCCACGGGTTCTGGCACGGCGCCCCCTCCCAGCCTAATCATCACGCGCCCCACCTCGGCAGGCCCGTCCACTCGTCAGCGCCCGCCCAGGGCGTCACACACCGCCCAGAAGTGCCCTACTCGGCCGCCCCATTGGGGCACAAATCGACCGATAGCGACGACGATGTCACGCACAAAAATGAACGAAACAACAACACTTGCTCAATTCAAGGCAGAAAGCCGCCGATTCAGTCCATTCGTCGGGGCATACCCAACAATCCGATCTCGGCGTCCGTGGGTTGGGTCAGCACGTACTGCCGGTCGCGGTCCGCACACCAGAGCGTGAGCCCGTCGGAGAGTGTGGGCAGGGCCTCAACCTCGGCCCGGGGCAACGCCATCGTGCGGCCCAGCTCCGAGGCCTCGTCCGGCGAGATCCGCTGCACGCCGACCAACCGGGCCTGCCTAACGAGCCGGGGCGCCATAGGACTGAGATACGGCAGCAGCGTCAGCACCGACTGCCACGGCCCGGAGACGACGCGGCCGCGCGGAGGCCGCATACCGCAGTCCCGCACCACCAGCACCGGAGTTCCGGCCGACGTGCCCTGCGGCGGCACCCGGCCGACGTCGTACACGGCCAGGCCGTTCTGTCCGCCGCCCATGGCGTGCACCATCTGCATCCAGGCCTGCGGCCGCCCCGTCTCCACGGCCACGCGCGCTCCCGTGGCCGCCGCTCTCAGGGCGATGACCTGCGCGGTCCACAGACCGCCGATGAGGACGACGTCGTAGGGCGTGGGCCGGTTGAGACCCAGTACCGCGGGGCGTCCCTCCGCGTCCACCCCGATGACGACGCCGTCGTCCCCGATGGGCAGCGCGAGCGCGTCCAACTGGTCCAGGGGCACGGAGTGGCGTCCGTGCCGGGGTCCGAGCAGGCCGAAGCCTCTGCGCAGCAGCTCGCGCGCCCGCCCGTCGCCGGAGGGCTGCGATGCGCCGGGAGCGGCGGCGGCCGCCCGTGACGTCCGTGTGGTCGTCGGTGTCACCGGGCACCTCCGAGGGGCAGAGTGGCGAGCATTCCGGGCACCTGTTCCCGGTCGAGACGGGCGAGCCCCGCACCCGTGTGGCGTGCCGCCGCCTGCAGGGCGCGCCGGGCCGCCACGAGTTCGTCGTCACTGCGCCCGGTCACCCGCAGATGGCCGCACAGGGACACCTCCTGGCGCTCCCCGCGCGCGAGCGTGAGGCTGAAGGTCGTGGCGAGCGCGGGGACGGCGGTGACCAGGGCGAGGAACTGCGGCAGCGACGGTGCCCGCCGTCCGCCCAGGGTGGGCCAGCGGCGTATCCAGTACGTGGTGTGCCGGCGGTTGTCGCAGCGCCAGCTGCGGCTCGACTCCTCTGTCCGCCGCTCCCGCGTCTCCGTCCGCCCGGCTTCCGCCGTCACCAGCGGGTTGGCGCTGGCCGAGGTGGCGATCGCGGTGGTCAGCTCCTCCTCGTCGAGCACGGTGACCCGGAACCCGGCCCCGGTCAGGCGGCTCGCGAGATGGTCGGCCGCACGGACGACGCACTTCTGCGCCCCGACGAGACCACCGCCACGCGCGGCCACGGCCTCCGGGCACAGCTCGGGGTCGAGCTTCAGCGCGATCCACGTGATGCGCACCGCCGGCGCGCCCGTCTGTTCCTGCAACGGCGCGTAGTTGGAGACGGCCACCGACTGCTGGGGCAGATGGAGCGCGGGCGCGGGCTGCGTGTGCAGCACGACCTGCGCCGACTCCAGGCGGATTCCGTCCACTTCGAGGGCGTCGTGCACCAGGGCGAGCGGCAGCGGCTGCCGGTTGCGCTCGGCGCGCAGCGCGGTCGCGTCGGCCTCCACCTGGAGGACGGCGGTGACGAACGTGCCGTCGCCGACGATGCCGATGGGCCGCCGGTCGCGGCTCGCGTACGTGTACGTCCGCAGGCTCGGGTCGCACTCCACGGCCGGCGCGAACCCCGGTTCCGTGCCGGGCGGTATCGGCGTGTTGGCGGCGCGGCGCTGCCGTGCGCGCAACGCCCGCGCCGTACCGAACCACTCCGGGAGGGAGCGGCCGCGGCGGCGGACGAAGGCGACAAGCACCAGGACGACCGCGACGACGCCCGCCACGATCAGGGCCACGGGGTCGATCACCCATCCGACCAGCAGGGCGGCGGCCGCGATCTCCAGCAGCACCAGGCGTTGCAGCCGGAACACACCGGCCTGCCCCGAACGCGTTCTGAGATGGAGCGCGCCCGGCGCCGACGACCGCTGCGCCGACTCCGGCCGAGGCGCCGAGGAGCCCCGCGTCCGCGACCGGTCACGGGCCCGGACGCGCGTTCCGGAAGCCATCACTCCATCCCCCCGTTTTGCTCACAACTCGCCGGTGTTCCAGCACCACACAGGGCCCTCGAAGTCCAGGCACCCTACCCGCTCCACAAGTCTCCGCGGATACCAGGCATAGTAGGGGGCCGGTCTGACAACGGAGGGCGCGGGACCGCGTCACCGGCGAGCGCGGCCCAGGCGAAAACGGGGAGAGACAGGCACAGATGGCATCTCGGCGCGACCAGCTCAATGCCTACACCTTCGCGAAGCGCCGCATGCTCGCGGCCTTCCTGCAGTCCTCGTCCGACGGTTCGGAGGAGGCGGCACCACGACCGCTGCGGGCGATCGTCCCCAGCATCATCGTGGGCGTCATCGTCATGGCCGTCTTCGGCGCCTGGGGCATGTTCAAGCCGACCGCGCCCAAGGGCTGGGACACCCCCAACGCCAAGGTGATCGTCGCGGACAAGTCGACCACCCGGTACGTCGTTTTGAAAACCGACGGCGAGGTCCAGCTGCACCCGGTCCTCAACATGGCGTCCGCCAAGCTGCTCCTCAACTCCAACCAGGGCGAGGTCGTCACGGTCGCCGAGTCCGTCCTCGACAGCGGGAAGATCCCGCACGGCGTCACGATCGGTATCCCCTACGCGCCCGACCGCCTGCCGGAGGCCTCGGAGGCGGGCAAGGCGAAGCGCTGGGTGGTCTGCGAGCGCCCGAGCGCGGGCGGCGGCTCCATCCAGAAGGCCGCGCTGGTCCTCGCCGCCCGCGACATGAAGTCCACCGAGGGCAAGGAGCGGTTGCGCGGCGGCCAGCTCCTCTACGTCGTGGACCCGGACAAGAACCGCTACGTCGTCGACGCGAAGGGGACCGCATACCGCGTCGACAAGTCCGACGAACTCCTGCTGCGCGCCGTGGTCGGCTCCGGCCGCGAGCCCGAGCCGGTGTCGAAGGAGTGGCTGGCGACCCTGCACCAGGGCGACCCGATCACCTTCCCGGACATCACCGACCAGCCGGGCACGGCGGCCGACGCCCCCGGCCAGCTCGACGAGTCGACCAACAAGGTCGGCATGGTGCTCAAAGCGTTCGACAACAACAGGGAGCAGTACTACGTGGTACTGCCGGGCCGGGTCGCCCCCGTCTCCGCCTTCGTCGCCCAACTCCTGCTGTTCAGCGAGGAACTGGCCCCGCTCGGCCAAGCCGGTCACGCCCGCGAGGTGAGCCCCGGCGCGATCGTCCCGGGCAAGCCCTTCGGCACCGAGCAGCGCTGGCCGACCGGCGATCCCGCCCCGGTCAACGAGGCCTCCGGCACGACCAGCAGCCGCAGCACCGTCTGCAACGTCCTGCGCAACGTGGGCGGCTCGGGCGCCACCACCCTGAGCACCTGGGCGGGCACCGACTTCCCCGCCAAGCTCCCCACCGGCTCCTCCAGCGCCTACGTCACGCCCGGCTCCGGCCAGCTCTACCGCCAGTACCAGGGCAGGGCGACCACGACCGGACCCGTCTTCCTCGTCACCGACACCGGCCTGCGCTACGTGCTCCAGTCCAACGCCGACAGCGCCACCAACGACGCCGGCATCGGCACCACGCAGAAGGACCGCGAGCAGCTCCAACAGGAAGCCAAGCAGGCCCAGACACGCCTCGGTTACGCCGACATCGACCCCACGCCGATCCCGGCCGCCTGGTCCGAGTTCCTGCCCACCGGCCCACGCCTGTCCACGGCAGCGGCACGCCAGCCGCAGGGCTCTTGAGGAGGCGGGGGTGATGGTGCTGCGTACGACGAGGCTCCCGGGGAGTCGGGCGACGGTGCTGCGTACGACCCTCGTGGCGGCCGCGACGCTGCTGACGACGGCCGCGGTCCTCGCACCCCCCGCGGCGGCGGCCGACTCGCCCTACTCGGACCAGTGCTCGTTCCCCAACGGCAAGTACCCCGGCCGCCCCTGGGCCCTGCAACGCGTCCTCCTGGACGAACTGTGGAGCCAGTCCAAGGGCAAGGGCACGCGCGTCGCCGTCATCGACACCGGCGTCGACGTGACGAATCCCCAACTCACCCGCGCGGTGGACGCGAAGAGCGGCCGTAACTTCCTCCCGCGCGGCCTCAAGGACGAGAACGGCGACCCCGTCGAGCGCGGCAAGGAGAACGGCACGACCGACACCGTCGGCCACGGCACCAAGGTCGCCGGCATCATCGCGGCCCGCCCCGCCTCCGGCACCGGCTTCGTCGGCCTGGCCCCCGAGGCGACGATCATCCCGATCGAGCAGAACGACGCCGAGGGCCACGGCACCGCGGACACTCTCGCCCAGGCGATCCGCTACGCCATCCAGGCCAAGGCCGACGTCATCAACATCTCCCAGGACACGTCGAAGGCGATCAAGCCCGCCGCCGCCCTGGAACAGGCGGTCGACGCGGCACTCGCCCAGAACATCGTCGTCGTGGCCTCGGCGGGCAACGACGGCCTCGGCGGCAACGTCAAAAAGACCTACCCGGCCTCCTACAAGGGCGTCCTCGCGGTCGCGGCCTCCGACCGCAACAACGAGCGCGCCGCGTTCTCCCAGTCCGGCGACTTCGTCGGCGTGGCGGCCCCCGGCGTCGACATGATCTCCACCGTCCCCAAGGGCGGCCACTGCTCCGACAACGGTACGAGCTTCTCGGCCCCGTACGTCGCGGGCGTCGCGGCACTCATCAAGGCCAAGCACCCGACCTGGACCGCGCGCGAGATCGTCGCCCAGATCGAACAGACCGCGGAACGCACCATCGCCGGCCACGACCGCCTGGTCGGCTGGGGCGTCGTCGACCCGGTCCGTGCCCTCACGGAGGACGACCACCCCGTGGAGTCCCCCGACCCACAGTCGGGCCTCTCCAAGCCCGAGGCCCCCACCCCGGCCAAGTACCAACTCGGCGAGACCCCCGACGAACGCAACGCCCGCCTCGCCACGTACGTCGCCGTGGGCGCCGCCGTCCTCGTGGCCGCGGCAGGCGGCACCGCGGTGGCCCTCAGGGACGCCAGGCGCCGGGCCCGGAGGATCGCCGGGGCGGAGTAGCGGGCGGGCGCGGCTGAGAGGCGCCTTTCGGCCACCTGGTCATGCCGCGCCCAAACACGCACCAACCAGCGCCCAAACCGCCGTACAGGTTCCGCATGCCGCGCCCCCGCTGCCCGAAATAACGGGATCCACCCCACCACCCGCTGGCTACTGTGATGACGCCACATCAGCCACGGCGAAGAGGAGACGGCGGTGAGCACACCCATCCGTTCACGCCTTCTCGACTACCTCGAAGCGGACCCATCGCAGGCACAAGCCCCCGCGGCGATGCTCACGGTCCGCGAGTACCCGAGCGAGGTCGGCGCGACGCTGGTTGCAGGAGCGGGCGCCGGGAACATGACAGAGCGGTTTCTTGAGGTCGATCTTGCAGAGCAAGATCGATCAACTCGTGCCCGTTCTCGATGATTTGAGGATATTTGGAAGGCCCAGCCGGTGGAGTCGCGACAACTTCGTAACTGAGCCAACACAAAGTTCAGTTGGACGCGATTTACACAGTGACTACAGTGGTCGATGAGTGCATAGACCACTCGGCAGCTTCACCAACGGGGAACGGGGAGGGAAGGCATGCTTCCTGCGGAGGCCGGAGGCTTCAAGGTCGGCCTGGAGGCGCTCACCACCTTCAAGACACGAGTGGACGCCGTGCTGTCCACCTTCGAGGGCTCACCCGGCAGCGCCCAGAAGATCGGCGCCCACACCCTCTCCGAGGGTTCGTTCATCGGCGGGGGCGGCTTCGGCGAGGCCAAGGGCCTCCATGCCCAGTACGAACGCGTCCACGAACGCCTGACCACGCTCTCCAAGACCTTGGGCCTCCAGATAGAGGCGATTCAGATCGCCGTCCACGGCGCCCACGGCGACTTCACCAACCTGGACGAGGAGCAGCGGCGACGGTTCTGGGAGATCCAGACGCACATCAAGCAGCAGCAAGTCGAAGAGGCGCAGGAGAAGGCTGCGGCGAAGCAGGGCAAGCCGGAGCAAGAGCGTTCGCGCGATGAGAATGCGGGCACTGAGGGAGGGGGCCTGTACTGATGGGCGACGAGCAGCAGCACAACGACCCGTACGAGCTTCAGAAACTGCAGGTCGCTCAACAGGCCGGTGTCATCGACGCGGCCAGCCGTGTGTCGGAGATGACGAAGGGCTTCTTCGGCAGCTACCTCAACGCCTTCGCCAAGACGGACTTCGACGGCCACGCTCTGAACGCCATGATCGACATGGTCGAGTCCGCGAAGCCCGAACACCTGGAGGAAGCGGGCAAGGCTCTGTGGGCCGCTCAGGTCGCCATCCAAGATGCCGCCGAGGAGCTCAAGGGCCACATCAGCAGGGTCGCCTGGGAGGGTGAATCCGGCGAGGCCTTCCGCATCTGGGGCGGCAACCTCGTCACCAACGCCCTCAGCCTCGCCACCTTCGCCGAAGTAGCCGGCAACCAGATCACCGCAGCAGCCACAGGCCTCGCCTCCGTCCGCCAGTCCATGCCACCCCGCGACTCCCGCCCCGACCCCAAAACGGTCGACGACATCCCGACCCCCAAGCGCGTCGAGGGCAACGAGGAGTACGCGGCGGCCGTCCAGACCGAGAAGAACCGCCAAGAGGCGATCAACCAGATGAACCGGTTGGCGTCCTTCTACGCGGTCTCGGAGGAGACGTTGGCGGCTGCAGAACCGCCTACGTTTGAGGCTATGCCGGATGTGGGGGTGCCCAAGCCGAATCCCCAGTGGGGCGAGTTCTCCCCAGGAGAATCACAGGGCAGCGGGGGGCTGACCCCCGCCCGTGAGCATCCGGCGGTCGCCCGTGACTCTGCCGGTGTTGAGGGCAGCACTGTGCGTTCGGCAGACACTGTTGGGTCGCTGAAGCCTGTGGACGCACCGGTCACTAAGCCGGACGCGGATGTCGGTACCAACATCGACAGCGTGAACACGCTTCCGCCTCAGGAGACCGTGAAGCCGGTGACCCATGCGCCGCCGTTGGTGACTGGTCCGGGCGGTGGCAATGGAGGGCCGGTTCCACCCTTTGCCTCGGGCACGGTTCCTCCCCTCAGCGGGCCGGCCGCCCGCGCTACGGGGCGCGGAGGAGCACCCGTGAACAGAGCCCCGATCTCGGCACAGGGACGCACGGGGACGGCCAACGGAACCAGTACAGGGCGCGGCAATGCGGGCCCTGTGGGACGCGCCACTTCCACAGGGCAGACAAGTACGCGAGGCGGCGGCACTCCGGCCGGCAAGACGCCCATCGGCCGAGGTGTCTCTGGCGGTACCCCCCGCCCGATCGGCGGAGCGGTGAACGGCCGGGCCGGTGGGGCCAACTCCACGGGAGCGGCACGCGGGAACGGCGTCATCGGTGGAAGGCCCGCCACAGGCCCCGCTTCCGGATCCACAGGGGCCAGGGTCCCGCGTGGGACGGTCGTGGGCACCGAGGGGACCACAGCCTCGCGTCCACAGGCCGGCAGGATCGGACAGCGCGGCGTCATCGGAGCGCAGACCCCCGGTGCCGACACCCGTCCGGGGCAGCCGGGCCGCTCGGGTCGCCCTGCAACCGGCAATCCGGACGGTGTCGTCGGTACGCCCACAGGCCGCGCCTCCGCAGGGAGAAGCGGCGGTGTGGGAAGCGGCAGCAGGGTCCCTCAGCGCCCTACAAGCGGCGTCCGGCGTAACACCAACCGCGAAGAACGCGAAGGCGATCGTCAGCCCGAGACCCAGCGGCGCAACATGCCGCCGTCAACTGACTGAACACGAGCGAGGATCTACACAGGCATGACAGGGACCAGCCCCCGTGGCAGATTGACTGCGGCCTTCGGAAGGCGTGCCGGGAGACGGGTGTCAACCGTGTTCGCCGCACTGGCTGCCTTCGCCATTGTGTCTTCAGGGCTGGCTCCGAGTGCCGCTGCTGCCGACGTCCAGTCGAAGCAGTGGTACTTGAAGCTGATGGGCGCCGAAGGGATGTGGAAAACCAGCACAGGCAAGGGCATAAAGGTTGCCGTCCTGGACACCGGTGTAAACCCCAATACCTCGTCGCTGAAGGGGCAAGTGCTCTCGGACGAGGTGCCAAAGGTGGTCTCGCATGGCGCCACCAAAGACTTTCAAGGCCACGGCACCACCATGGCGGAACTGATCGCTGGCACAGGCGCTGGTGGGGGCCTGAAGGGATTGGCTCCTGGGGCCAAGATCGTCCCCTATCAGGTGAACTTGAAAGATAATCCTGATAAGAAGGCACCCGAGGTAGCGGACGCGATCAAGGCTGCCGCTGACAGCGACGCCAAGATCATCAGCATGTCCTTCGGTAGCGACATCATCGACCTGGACGTGGAGAAGGCGGTCAAGTATGCCGAATCCAAGGGGAAGCTGATGTTCGCCGGCACTGGCAACGACGCCAAAACCAAGAACTTCATCGGCTATCCGGCTGCATTCCCGTACGTCGTCGGAGTGGCCGCGGCCGACAAGGCAGGCACAGTGGCCGACTACTCAGAACACGGCAACTACGTCGACCTGGCTGCTCCGGGTGTCGACCTTCCTCGATGGTGTGACGCAACGTTCCGCTCCTACTGCGACGAAGGTGGTGGCGGCACCAGTGCCGCCACCGCCATCGCCTCCGCCTCCGCCGCCCTGATCTGGTCCGCCCACCCCAACTGGACGGCCAACCAGGTCGTGCGAAGCCTGATCGACACAGCTGGCCGCGACTGGCCGAAGGACAAGCCAAGCAACTACCTCGGTTATGGCCTGGTCCGCCCCCGCAAGGTGCTGGAAAACAGCAACATCAACCCAGGCCCCGCCAACACAGACCCACTGAGCTACGAAAACGGAACCGGCGTCACGGGAACTAAGAATTCCTCCTCGCCGTCTCCCTCCACGTCCGCCTCAGCCGATTCCCAAGCCTCCAACAACACATCAGGCGGCAACAACTCAGCCGCAGGCTCAAGCTCGAACTCCTCCGACGACAACACCCAACTCTGGGTGGCGATCGGCGCAGCACTTGTCCTGGCGGTCGGCGGCGGCATCTTCGCCGTTGTACGCAAGAGGCGAACCACCTGACACATCTCAGCGCAACGCACCACGCACCACCCGAACTCCACGAAGGGATGTCCCGCAATGGCAGATGGCCAGCGGCTCAATGACGGCGACGTAATCAAGCTCGAAAAGAACATCGTGGAGAGGTACGAGTCCATCAAGGGCCAGCTCTCCCGCCTCCAGGGCACGCTGGACATGATGGAGGCGAACTGGCGAGGCATCGGCGCCAAGGCCTTCAACGACAAGCAGGTCGAGATCAACGAGCGCGTCAAGCACATCGGCTCGCTGCTCACCTGGTTCCTCGACAACATCAACGCGACCCGCAAGGACAAGGACAAGCTCGAGGACGAGGTCCGCGCGACCATGTCGAGCATCGATGTCCAGCAGGGCGGCGCGCACTCGGCTCTCAACAGCTACTGAGCAGAGCCACGGGGCCGCAGCGCCCCCACCGAACTTCAACGAAGAGAGATGAGGAACCATGGCTGGAGTGCACTACGACGAACTCGCCGTAAAGTACGGCGGTCTCGACGCGATCACCACCGAGCTCGGTAACCAGGCCAAGAAGCTCGAAGAGGACCTCCAGGCGCTGAAGGCCGCCGTGGTCCAGGCCGCCGCCGGCTGGGAGGGCGAGGCCGCGACCGCCTTCGGCGAGAAGATGAAGCAGTGGGACGCCGACGCCGCCGCCATCCACACGGCCCTCGTCAGCATCGGCCAGAAGGTCAACACCGCCAGCGGCGACTACCGCGGCGGCGACCTCAAGGCAGCCAGCTACTTCCAGTGAGCTGACAGAGCGGACACCCGGGGTGGGCACGCACGGGAGGTGCCCACCCCCGTCTCGTATCACCTCAAGGAGCCACCAGTGGTCTGGGACGAGTGGGAACACTGAGCTTCTTCAGCGTTGCCGCTCCAGGGTGAGGATGGCTTTGGCGATTGACGTCATGCGGTTGGGACTGCATCGGGATCTGCGGAAGATGCGCCAGGTCTTCAGGCGCGCGACGCCGCGTTCGACCGGTGCCCGTGCTGCGGCCAGGGCCCAGTTGAGGGTCTTCTCGGTGAGGGTGAGTTCCTGCAGGGGCTTGCGCTTGATGCCGGTGCTCACCCAGGGGCCGCCGCCCTGGTAGGCGAGGTCGGCCAGGACGGGGACGCCCTGGCGCTCGCAGATGCGGATGATCCGGTGGGTGCGGGCAGCGGTCAGGTCGTGAGTGCGGCCCGGCAGGGCGGGTGAGAGCCACAGCAGCCTGCCGCCCGGATCGGTGACCACCTGCACGTTCACCCCGTGCCGGCGGTGCTTGGCCGAGTAGTCGGCCCGTCCGTCGCCGACCCTGTCGCACTCGGCGAGCGTGCCGTCCAGCAGGACGAAGTCCGCATCGGCCTCGCGCAGGACCTTCAGCAGACCCGGCGCGCGTTCGGCGAGCAGGCGGATGACAGCACTGGTGTAGGCATGGGCGATGGACTCTCTGATCCCGAACCCGGCGGCGATCTTCACGAGGGTGGTGTGTTCGCGCAGGTACACCAGTGCCACCATCGCGCGCTGGGACGGGCGGAGCTTGCAGCGCCGGTCACCCTCGCGGGTGACGACGAGCATGGTCACCCACTCCACGAGCGCATGCGGCAGGTCGAGTGCGGCAGGACAGATGACCAACGAGGCCCCCGAGCAGCGTGGTTGAGACGTCAGACATCTCGATCAACAGCTCGGGGGCCTCGCTCGTTGCGCTTCATGGACCGTCACCTGATCGGTGGCCAGCTCGAAGAAGCTCACTGGACCGCCGACCGCACTTCCCGTCGCCGAGTACATGCGCCGGCGTGAAGTGGGCGACTGGCCTGGCATCGACCAGCGCCCCGGGAGCTGACACGATGCTCAACCCTGATCAACAGGCCGCAGGCTGGCTCCATCACACCTACCGAGGCCTTCGAACTCTCCGCCCCCTCACCCCGTGTACGAGACCGCCACGGCGTGGATGTTCGCCTGTCGAACCCTTGCGTAACCGGGATACCCTCCCACGCCCATCCTGGCGGCCTCGCTGATCGTTCCCAAGGATGGCAGTGCGCCGTTCCACCCCTCGGCCAACGATCCCCTCGCCGACACCGCACCGGCCGCCCGCAGGAGGCGGCCAACCGCGTCTCCGGCCAGTCACGCCGGATCAATGCGCGCGGTTGCGCGGTGACCGTGCATTCCGCGATCTCCGGCGCTCCCTCGACGCCCCTGCCGTGGCAGCCCTCCGACGAGGCTCCCGGCTGGCCGGCGTTACTTCGCGAGCTTCGAGCAGGTCCCGGTCAGTGAGGTGGGACTCGGTGATCAGGGTGGTGGGCAACCCCGGGCCCGGACACTCGCGGTGTGGTCTGGGTCCGTCGGCAACTCGGCGGTGCTGAAGCGACCGGCAATCTGCTCTACGCGCACAACAACAAGGGGCAGGTAGTCCTACTGGACGCCCAAGTGGGAGGCCTGGCGAAGCTCGACACGTCGCTCCTCCGCGAGTTGGTTCTCATCCGCCAACTGCCAGAAACGGGACCGGCTCAGAGCTGGCCGTGGGAATCCGAGGCAACCGACTTCGGCTCCGCGCTCCGCAAGGCGCAACGCTAAGAGCTACCTGCGTGACGGCCACTGGCAGGACGCCATGCTCGACGCCACGCTGGTCGTGCCCAAGTCGACGACAGTCCCCTTCGGCCTGCCCAACGCCGACCCCTGGACCTGGCTGGCCCGCTGGGACGCCGGCGAGACCCCGGGCTCCCCGGGCTTCCCGAAGCCCCGACCACCCGCTCACGCGGCCTGGTTCCAACCAACCCTGTCCGCGCTCGGCCCAGTCCTCTCCACCACCGCCCACGGGACCTGGTCCACCGCGATGGACGAGCAACGCACCTTCCTCCTAGAGGCCCGAGCCGTTGTCTGAGGTCCCCCGCATGGGCAACCGCGGACGGGAGTCCGCCGGCTGGCTCCTGAACGCAAGGCGTCACGCTGATCGACGGAGCGTCGGATGCCGTGCCCTCACTTGAGGGACCTGGTGTCCATGCCCTGTATGTCATCCGCTATCGGTGACGTCGCGAAGAATACGTTCGGGCGCAGGCTCGATGCGACGTCAGTCGGCTTTCCACTGCATGGAACCTGCCGTGCACGCGGATGATGCTTCGACTGCCTCTGTGTAAGAGGTGATAAGGCGTTTCATGGCCTTGGCGTCTTTGTGCTTTGAACCGTCAGCCTCCACGGCGGTGTACAACTCTTGCTTGTACTTGGTGTCGACACAGCCGTCAGTTTTGCCGAAGGCCTCGTAATCCGCGTACTGGAACTTCCCCCCGCCCGCCGGGTGCACCGGGTTCTCGGAGCGAGCAGCCGCCAAGTACGCTGTCGTTTTTCCCTCCTTCAGCCACTCTTGTGAGACGGTTGCAATCAATACCTTGTCCACGATTACTTGGCACTCCTTGACCGCTGAATGGATCTCCTCCTTGATTGTGATCTTCTCTCCCGGAGGGAGGAAGGGGCCAAGGTCGTCGGCACTGATGGGCGTTCCGCACAGCTTTCCTGGGACCGCGTAATCGCGTTTTTGGTCATCTCCGGAGCAGCCTGAGAGTGCTGAAATGAGGATCACAGCCGCAGGGATAGCGACGGCATGAGGCCGCTTCAGCCTATTTCCGTTACTCATCATGAATATCCCTCTGTTGGGCAAGGTTACCGGAAGGCCGTAGCACTGCCTGGGGCTTGGCCATCGAGGATGGCTCTCGCGTTGAGGTAGCCTTGGCGTGCAGATTCTCGGGAAATCGTTGCGGCATCCCCGGAGTCTTCCAAGTGATATTTCTTCGCTGCGGTTTCAGCCGCCTGTTGTGCAATATCTCCATTTCGCACCCGGCCGTCCTCCCAGAACTTCCCTCCAGTCGTCTGGGCCTCGCTCACCGCGTTTCCTTCAGCATCCTTGAACACGGACTCGAGTACCACACTGGTCACTGTGCCCGCACCTCCGCCGACCAGCGCGCCGACCCAAGGGGTTGCGACAAATGAAGTGCCCACACCGACAGCGGTTCCGACGCCGCCGGAAATCCAGTTCTTGCGCTGGGCTACGGCGTGTTCATATCCCTTGTCCTTGTCCGAGGCTTCATCTCCGATGGCCTGCTGAACGCCTAGCCCCAGGGTGCCGGAGACTTCTCCAGATCTCGCCGCGATCTGTTCCATAATGAGCTTGTGATCGTCGGATGAACGCTGAGCTGCCGGTAGGTCTGGGTTCAGGTGATAGTCCATCAGCTTGCCCATGTAGGCCTTTTGCCCCACCTCAACGGCTGCGTACCCTTCTTCGTTCTGCCCCACAGCGAAGAGGAGTTTGGTTACATCCGAGTGCGAAAGTACTGCCTCAGAGCCGGCGACGGGATAGAGCTTTTCGATGTCGTGCCAGGAATCCGACTGCTCATCCCTCTTCACGTCGCTGATGGACCGGTTGATGTCCGGCAGATACTCCGAGGTGATCTGACCGACGCTGTCCGACATGTAACCGTATTTCGTCAGCCGTTCGGGATCATCTCCGATCGACGCCACCAGGCGTTCCATGAGCTTGGCCTGCTCCGCATTGTGCGGAGGCGTATCCACCGTAGGAATCTCCCCCGCCGGATGCCCCGTAGTAGCCGCCTCCAACGCCAGCGCCAGATTGTTTCGCCCCGCGATGCTGTCCTCGCCCTTGTCGTCGCGGTCCTGTGGCCAGTCCCGCTCTTCGAAGAGGTAGTCGAAGTTGGTGAGGGTGCGGCGGCCCATCTTGCCGTCGCCGTCTGTGTCGTGGAGGAAGTCGTGGTCCTCGTCCTTGTTGACGAATTCGCCGTTGAAGAACTCGGTGGCGGCGTCGGGGCTGTTGGAGATGGCCTTGAGATAGCCGGTCATGGGGTCCCAGCCCGAATCCGTGCCAGTGCGGTTGAGGAGTGGGTCCCCGCCTGTGCGCGCCCAGGCGCCGTGGCGGCCGTTGCCCGTGAACTTCTTCTCGGTCTCGATGAGTTTGTCGCCGTAGTCGACGAGGAACCGGTCGTCGTAGTCGCCCCAGCGCATGAGGTTGGTCATGACCTGGGCGCCGAGCGGGAAGCCGCCGTTGCGGCCGACGGGCTTGTCGGCCAGGTCGATCATCTTGCTCTTCCACTCCGTCATGGCGACGCTGTCGCTCTGTGACGCCGTGGCGAGGGTGAGGCTGAGGTTCTTCTGCAGGTCGTCGTACTTGTCCACCCGCTTGTGGCCCAGCTCCCAGGCGCTGTGCGGGTCGTTGATGCCGGTCCAGAAGTTGAGTGTCCCCTCCGGGCCGAGGCTCGACGCGAAACGTTCGGAGAACAGCTCGTCGTTTCCGTACTGCTTCAGGCCGTTGTTGAGGCGGTCGAACTCCTCGACCGTCAGGTCTTCCGGCTTCTTCTTCGCCAGCTTGGCCAGTTCATCGGCCTTCTTGAGCGCCTCGGCAGCCGAATCGCGATCCTTGTAGTCGACGTCCGAGAAGCCGAGCCGGCTCTGGTCGGCGATGGCCATCAGCACCTTGTTCGCCGAGTTGTCGGTCTCCGTCGCCTTGTCCAGGATCTTCTGGAGCTCGTCCCGGAGGGCGGTGATCTCGCCCTTGTTGTCCGTGTCCTCCTTGGCGCGGCCCTCCGGCGGAACGTTCGTCGTGACCGTGAAGCCGCCGTCGTAGCCGATGACCGTGAGGTTCTTTTCCTCGCCGCGCTTGATGGCGGTGACGAGTTGCTCCTTGTAGGTCTTCAGCTCGTCCCGCGTGTCCAGGAGGATCTTGTAGATGGACTGGGCCTGGCTGTGCGCGTCCTCGAACTCGCCGGACGTCTTTCCGATGAACTCCTTCGAGACCGTGGCGTTGACCCCCGCCCAGTTGGCCTTGTTGGCACTGCCCCGCAGGCCCTTCTCCGCGGACTCCTTCAGGGTCTCCAGGTCGCCCACCATCGTCGACCAGTCGTTCACGGCGTCGTCGAGCAGGCTGAAGTTTGCTTTCCGAAGGGCGTCGAGATCCATCAGTTCTGGCCCTTCTTGTCGCCCTTGCCGCCCTTGTCATCAGGGTCGCCGTAGATCGAGTTCTTCTTGCCGGGATCGCCCACACGCTCGTCGAAGCCCGCGTCCAGCGTGTCGATGCTGCTCATCTGCCGGCGGATGTAGTCGTCGTCGTCCGCGTGCAGCTTTGTCGTCACATGCATGTGGTTCGAGATGTGCGCGCACGCGTCACGGAGCGAGGACAGCTGCTCGTCCCAGCGGAGCGCCACGTGCTGCAGCGCCGAGCCGAGGGCGAAGCCTCCCTGCGTGAGGACGCCCGCGGCCTTCTCACTGGTGGGCACCGCCTTGCGGCCCTTGTCCCACAGGTCGTTGTACAGGTCGAAGGCGTTCTTGCCGATCTGCGCCAGGTCCTTCTGGCTCGCCTTGAGGTCGCCGTAGCCGCTGGGGTCCGGTGCGGGGCGTCCGCCGCTGCCGGGATCCAGTTGGTTCAGCTGCATACGGGTCGCCCCGTCGTTGGCCGCCTGCGACTTCAGCTGTTCCCACTCGTCCCACGCCATGCGCGGACTCCTTCCCCGTGTCCCCGTGAGGCCCGCCCTCCCCGGGCGGGCCTGATTCCTCTGGCTACCAACTGGCCAGATCCGTGAGCCGAGTTCAAGCTCGTTCACGGATCTGGCCAAATCTTCCACAAGTCACAGCCGTACCACTGGACAATGCGGAGCGTAACCCTCGGGGTTCGCGACGGGAAACGGCCTCAACCAGCGCCTAGTACGTCCCCTCCACCAACCCCACCTGCACCAACGGCTTCCCCCGCCGCCGAGACACGAAGACCCCCCGCCCCGCAGGCATCGGCCGCGGCCGGACCCCGCCCAGGAGATCCCCCTCGCCCGGATCGCCCGCCAGGACGACGCCCTGGGCGCCCAGTTCCTTCATGCGCTGCATGAAGGGTTCGTACGAGGCACGCCCCGCACCCGCCGTCGAGCGGGCGATGATGAAGCGGACGCCGACGTCACGGGCGAAGGGGAGGAGCTCGGTGAGCTCGGACAGCGGGTTGCCGCTGGAGGTGGAGACGAGGTCGTAGTCGTCGATGACGACGTAGACCGTCGGGCCGTGCCACCAGCTGCGGTCCCGCAGCTGCTGAGCAGTGACGTCCGCCGTCGGCGTGCGGCGCTGCATCAGGTTGGCGAGAGCCGACATGTGGTGCTCCATGGCGTTGGACATCGGGATGTACTCGGCCAGGTGGGAGGACGGCGTCACGTCAAGGAGCGAGCGCCGGTTGTCGACCACGAACAGCTTGCACTCGTCGCCCGAGTAGCGCTCCGTCAGCTGCTTGACCAGCAGGCGCAGCAGGTTCGACTTGCCCGACTCGCTCTCGCCGAAGACGAGGAAGAACGGGTCCTGCTCGAAGTCGACGAAGACCGGCTCGAGGTTGTCCTCGTCGAGGGCGAAGGCCACTCCGCGGCGCGGGAAGCGGTCGCCCGGCGGGAGGTGGTCCGCAGGGAACTCGCGGGGGAGCAGCCGGACCTCGGGGGCCGGCGGCGCCTGCCAGTGGCGCGTGACCTCCGTCGCCAGTGCCTGCGTCGCGTCCGAGAGGTCCGTGTCGGAGGTGAGGCCGTCGATCCGTGGCACCGCCGCCATGAAGTGCAGCTTCTGCGGGGACTGACCGCGGCCGGGCACGCCCGTGGGGACGTTCGCGGCGACCTTGCGGTCCATCTCCGAGTCCATCGGGTCGCCGAGCCGCAGCTCCAGACGGTTCATCAGGTGGTCCTTGAGGTTCGCGCGGACCTCCATCGACCGCGACGCCGTCAGGACGACGTGGATGCCGTAGCCCAGACCGCGCGCCGCCATGTCGACGACGATCGGCTCCAGCGCCTCGTAGTCCGTACGGAAGTTGCCCCAGCCGTCGATCACGAGGAAGACGTCGCCCCACGGCTGGTCCGTGACCGAGATGTCGCCGCGCGCCCGGCGGGTGCGGAAGTCCGCGATCGACGGGATGCCGGCCGAGCGGAAGTACTCCTCGCGGCGGGTCAGCACGCCGTACACCTCGGCCACCGTGCGCCGCACCCGCTCCGGGTCCAGGCGCGAGGCCACCCCGCCCACGTGGGGGAGGCCGGCCACCGACGCCATGCCGCCGCCGCCGAAGTCGAGGCCGTAGAACTGCACCTCGTGCGGCGTGTGCGTGAGTGCGAAGGAGCAGATCAGCGAGCGCAGGAGCGTCGACTTGCCGGACTGCGGGCCACCGATGATCTGCATGTGACCCGCCGCGCCGGAGAAGTCGGCCCAGAGGGGGTCGCGGCGCTGCTCGTAGGGCTTGTCCACGAGGCCGACCGGGACGACCAGACGGCCCGCGCCCTCGTAGCCCGGCTGCGTCAGGCCCCGGCCCTCCACCGCCGTCAGGCCCGGCAGGAGGTCGTCCAGCGACGGCGGGCTGTCCAGCGGCGGCAGCCACACCTGGTGCGCCGCCGGACCCTGGGCCTCAAGGCGGCGCACGATCACGTCCAGCACGGTGTCCGCCAGCGCCTCGTCGACATCCGGAGCGCCCGCGGGACGCTGCTGCGGCACCGGCACGTACTGCACCGGCACCTCCGCCGCCGTGAACAGCACCGGCCGCCGGTCCACCGGCAGCGGACCGCCGCCCAGCGCCGCCCGCTGCGCACCCGAGCGGTACACGCCGGAGACGTACGCCGCCTTGAACCGCACCATCTCGTCCGTGCCGAACTTCAGGAACCCGGAACCGGGCACGTTCGGCAGCTCGTAGGCGTCCGGGACGCCGAGCGCGGCCCGCGACTCGGCGGCCGAGAAGGTGCGCAGACCGATGCGGTACGACAGGTAGGTCTCCAGGCCGCGCAGCCGGCCCTCCTCCAGGCGCTGCGACGCCAGCAGCAGGTGCACGCCGAGGGAGCGGCCGATGCGGCCGATCTGCACGAACATCTCGATGAAGTCCGGCTTGGCGGTCAGCAGTTCGCTGAACTCGTCGATCACCAGGACCAGCGAGGGGATCGGCTGCAGGGGAGCGCCGGCCGCGCGGGCCTTCTCGTAGTCGTGGATGTTGGCGTAGTTGCCCGCGTCGCGCAGCATCTCCTGGCGGCGGTTGAGCTCACCGCGGATGGAGTCGCCCATGCGGTCGACCAGGGTGAGGTCGTCGGCGAGGTTGGTGATGACGGCCGCCACGTGCGGCATCTGCGCCATGCCCGCGAAAGTCGCGCCGCCCTTGAAGTCCGCGAGGACCAAGTTCAGGGTCTCCGAGGAGTGAGTGACCGCGAGGCCGAGCACCAGCGTGCGCAGCAGCTCCGACTTGCCGGAACCGGTCGCGCCCACACACAAGCCGTGCGGGCCCATGCCCTCCTGCGCGGCCTCCTTGAGGTCGAGCATCACGGGCCGGCCGTCCTCGCCGACACCGATGGGCACCCGCAGCCGCTCCGCCAGCGAACGCTGCCGCCAGGTGCGCTTGGTGTCGACCGACGCCGCGTCACCGAGGTTGAGCAGGTCGGTGAACTCCAGGTTGGCCAGCAGCGGTTCGTCGTCGTCCCCGCCGGTGGCCACCCGCAGCGGCGCCAGTTGCCGGGCGAGTGCCTCGGCCGACTCGTGCGAGAGGGCGTCGGGCGTCCCCTCGTAGACGACTCCGTGCCCCGACTCCAGATGCAGGGCTTCGGGCTCTACGACGATGGAGAGCTCGCCGCCCGCCCCGGTGAGATCGCCCGCCACGACCTCCAGGACGGTCACGCCCTGCAGCCCCTCCGGGTTGGCCAGGACCGAGTCCGAGGGCAGGGAGAGGCCGTCGAGGACGACGACGATGTGCGGCTCGTCCGGCAGGGGCGTCGCGTTGGGGTGGAAGCGCGGGCGGCCGGTCAGCCGGGTGGACAGCAGGTTCTCCAGCTCGCGGATGTCGCTGTCGATCAGCCTGCGGCTGCCCGCGCCGTCCACGGCCCCGGACGCCTGTGTGTGCGGCAGCCACTTGGCCCACTCCCAGTGCGGCAGCGCCTCCCGGCCCGCCGCGACCACGAGGACCAGGTCCTCGGGGGAGTGCAGCGCGGCCAGCGAACCGGCCATGGCCCGGGCGGAGGAGCGTACGGAGTGCGGTTCACCGCTGATGGTGACGTGGTAGAAGGCCCGCAGGGAGACCGCCATCGGCAGGTCCTCCAGGGTGCTGTGCACCGCGAGGAAGCGCTGCATCGCGCCCGCCGTCAGCGGCTCCAGCTGCTCGACCGGCCCGTGCTCCGGGGCGATCAGGGCAGTGGCGAGCGCCTGGGCGCCCAGGCCGATGCGCACCTGGGCGAAGTCCTCGTCGCCCGCCCGCCGTTCCCACACCCGGCTGCCCTCGGCGACCAGCGCCCACAGCTGCTCGGGAGAGGGGTGAAGGTAGTACTGCGCGTCCCGCTGCGCCTTCGCCGTGTCGAGGGCGGTGCGCCGGGTCTGCGTCAGATAGCTCAGGTAGTCGCGGCGCATGTCCGCCAACTGCCCCTGGGAGCCGCGCCGGAAGCGGACCACCATCGCGATGGACATGGCCACCGTCGAGGCGATCATGACCATGCCCATGATCCTCATGAACGGCTGCCCGCTCGTGAAGAAGAAGACCACCGAGCCACCCATGCCGAGCGTGGGCAGCAGTTGCATCAGCACGCTCTCCTGGTGCCCGCGCGGCAGTTCGGGCGGAGGCTGCAGGACGATCTCGTCCGTGGACACCTCGGGCGGCAGCACCCGAGGCGGGCGCTTCACGACGATGTGGCTCACTGGTCACTCATTCCCTAGGGCCTGTCCGGCGGACCATGCCGCAGACGCGAGGCCTCGCACGCCCACCTGCCGCGGTGTCGTCGGTCGCCGACTCCCCCGAGCTCTCCACGAGTTCGAGCAGGGGCACTCCCAGGCACCCCATCGCGTCGACGTCCTCCTCCGCCTTGCAGCCGGCCGCACCAGCCCCCGTTCACCTGCGCTCATCGGTTGCCGCAGCATTCCTACGACCCGCTCCGCCGGACAGACCCTGGCGGGGCCCCCGGAGTTCGTCCGCCACCCCGTGTCGGGCGGACGCAGGCCGCCGCGTGATCCTACTGACTACCCGGGGGACGAGGGGGCGGTAGGGTGCCGGATGTTCGCGTGCGCACAGGGGACTCGGGCCAGTCGGATCGGGGCATATCGGTCGATCCGGTGAGGCGTGCAACCCCGGCGACGGCGCGTCACGCACCCCGCCCGCACGCGGCGGGGAGAGCGGCGCAGGACCTTCACACCGCAGACGCAGAATCATCACTGAGGGGGAGCAGCAGGTGAGCATGACGGCCTCCGCGGCAGCCACCGGGGGAGGCCCCGGTTCCCAGACACCTTCCGGGGCGGGTGCGGGGCTCGGCTTCTGCCGGGTCACGATCGTCGCCCCCGACAGCCGCATCGACGTGGCACTGCCCGACGACATCCCGGTCGCCGACATCTACCCGGAGATCCTCCGGCTCTCCCAGCAGAGCCCCGCCGAGGGCGCCCCCGTCGGCTACCACCTCGTACGCCGGGACGGCACCGTCCTCGACAGTTCCCGCTCGTTCGCCGCCCAGCGCATCCTCGACGGCGAACTGCTCACCCTGCGCCCCTTCTCCGAGTCGCTGCCCCCGGCCGTCTTCGACGACATGTCCGAAGCGGTCGCCTCCGCCGTGACCCGCGAACACACCCAGTGGAGCGGCGACCTGACGCGTGCCGCGGGCCTCGTCGGGGGAGGTGTCCTGCCGGCCCTGCTCGCCTTCGTGGCGTGGAGCGGCGACCCGCGCCACGACATGCACAGCCTGCCCGGCGTCCTCGCCGCGGTCACCGGAATCCTCCTCGTCGTCCTCGCCTGCGTACGCGCCCGGATCTACGACGACCGGGGCTCGGCCGTCGCTCTCGGGCTCGGCGCGCTGCCCAACGTGGCGGTGGCCGGCTCCGGACTCCTCCCGCTCGCCGACGGACAGGGCATCGGCAAACTGCAGTTCCTGCTCGCCTGCGCCGCCGTGCTGCTCGCCTCGGTCCTGCTCACCCTGTGCTCCCCGAGCGGTGACGGCCCCTTCGTCGCCTTCGTCTTCGCGTCCGCCGTCGGTCTGCTCGCGGTCTTCGCGGCGACCCTCGCGCACTGGACGCCCTCCGAGGTCGGCGCGCTGTGCGCCCCGGTCGCCGTGGGAGCCCTCGCCTTCCTGCCGGGCCTGTCCATGCGCTTCGCCCGCCTCCCCATCGGCTTCGACGCCCCGAACACCGCCCCGCGCAGCGCGTACGGCGCCGAACCCGTCCCGCAGGAGCCGGTCGACGCCGATCGCGTCGCGGCCCAGGCCCGCCGCGGTCACGAACTCCTGGTCGGCCTGGTCGGCGGATGCGCGGTCGTCGCGGTCGGCGCCTCAACGGTCCTGGGGTTCTCCGACGACGTCTGGGCCCAACTGCTCGCCCTCGCGACCGGCGTCGCGCTGCTGATGCGCGCCCACCTCTTCCGGTACACGGCCCAGGTCGCCCCGGTCCTGGGCGCCGGTCTGGCCTCCCTCGTGCTGCTCGGCCTCGGCCTCGCGCTCAACCCGCCGCACGCGCTGGTCCGCGAGGCGCTCACGGGCGACCGTACCGACCTCGACATCCGCACGATCTGGCTCGTCGCCGCCATCGCCGCCGCGGCCGCGATCGTCACCGCGGTCGGTCTGATCGTCTCGCGGGGCGGCCTCACGCCGTTCTGGGGGCGCTTCCTGGAGATCGCCGAGGGCTTCGTGCTGCTGACCCTGGTACCGCTGGCGCTGGCCGTCTTCGACGTGTACGCGACGGCCCGGTCGATGACGAGCTGACGGACCGCCCCGTACGCATTGGCCGTAGCCGGCGAAAAGAAAGGGAACCCCGAGCGTGAGCTTCGGCCCGCCGCCTTCCATATACACCCAGTCCACCGTGTCGGCGGACCAGCAGCGCAGGAGGAAGCGGCGCAGGACGCTGCTCGGCGCGGTGGTCGGCGTCGTGGTCGCCGCACTGGGCGCCGGCGCGCTGCTGCTGTCCGGCGCCCTGGACCAGGACCCCACGACGTCACCGAAGCCGTTGGCCGCCACCGGGCAGGGTCGCCTCGACGTCCGGGAGACGGTCGAGAAGCGGCCCGCGAGCACCACCGGCACCATGGGCTTCCGCTTCTCCACCGACGACATGAGCGCCGGTGAGCAGTACGAGATGCCCGGCATGTGGGCGACGGACAAGATCCTCGCCAAGGGCATAAACCGATCGGTCGTCGGCCTCGCCGTCGGCACCGACGCCTCACCCGGCGACGAGCGCTGGAAGCTCCAGTTCGCCGGCCCGATCTGCGGCTACACGGACCATGTGACCGGCGAGAACCGTACGGCCGTCCTGTTCAAGGGGAGCCAGGACGAGGACGCTCTCTGCGACCACGTGGCCTTCTTCGACCTCGACGACGGCCGGAAGATCTGGCAGCACCAGATCCCGGTCTCCCGCGTCGGCAGCACCAAGGGCACCCCGGAGAACGACGCCCTCCAGGACGACCCGAGTGTGACCGTGACCCGTGCCACGGTCGCCGTCACCTGGGGCGGCGGCTCCGACGCGTACGACATGGACCGCGGCCGCCGGCTCTGGCGTACGAAGGCCACCGGCAACTGCAAGGACGACGGCGCCGCCGGCGGACGGGCCCTGCTCATCCGGGTCACGTGCCGTCACGACGGCAAGCCCGCCGACTCCTGGGAGTCCCTCACCTACAAGATGCGCGAGGTCGACCCGCGCACCGGCCGGACCAAGTGGACCTACTCCGCCGCGACCGGCGTCCGCGACCTCAAAGTGCCGTCCACCGACCCGCCCGTCCTCGCCGTCGCGGCCGGCGACACCGGGTACACCGAACTGCTCTCCCTCGACGGCAAGGGCAAGAACCGCGCCACGATCCGCCTGCAGAACGGGCAGTACGTCGGCGACTGCAACTACGAGCTCGACTACCTCGTCATCGACGACTGCCCGACCATCCCGGTCGGCGGCGGCCAGGTCTTCCTCAGGAGCAAGGACTCGGACGACGCCCTGCACCCCTCCAACTGGATCGTCGGCTTCGACCTGGCCACCGGGAACACCACGAAGAAGTTCGAGTCCGGCCCCAACGAGACGCTCCGCCCGATCCGCACGAGCGGCGGACAGCTCCTCGCCCTCCGCCTGAGCAGCGACCGCATCGCACCCATGGGACTGGTCAGCCTGGACCCCGGGACGGGCAAGGAGACGCCGTACTTCTACTTCGGCCTGCCCCAGGAGGCCGAGATCTTCACGATCATCGACTCCAACGACGTCCTCGTGCAGGACGGAAGGCTCTACTTCGGCGCCAAGCAGGCGAACGGGCCCGCGAAACAGGGCCAGAAGGAGTGGACCTTGATGGTCCTGGGCATCGAGAGCGCGGCGCGCAAGACGGGCGCAACGCTGTGAGAAGCCGCGCCTGAGAACGGGGGACCGGCACCGACCGGTCCCCCTCGCCCGTACCTCAGGGGTGAGCCGTCACTCCGCCGCAAGCCCACCGTTGTGCGGCGCCGGCTCCAGGTCGAACTCCCCGTCCCGCGCGCCCAGCACGAACGCACGCCACTCCGCCTCGGTGTAGCGCAGCACCGTGTCCGGGTCGAGCGACGACCGCATGGCCACGGCACCCTCGGGAAGGTAGGCGATCTCGACCCGCTCCTCGTGCTCCTCCGTACCGGGCGCGCACAGCCAATCGACGCCGGAGATGTCGAGCGCGTACAGCTCGTCCCGCTCCCGCTCCTTGCGCGCCTTGGTCTCCGCTTCCGTCTCCGCCATGCCCCAGCGACCCCTTCCCGACGTCAGAACGATCCGAGCGCTCACCCTAGTGGCCCCGCGCGCGCCCACCCGGGACTTCAGGGGCCCGGGCAAAGGTGCCCATGAGTGCCTGGTACCCTGAGTGACGGCCGTTTGTGTACGCACCCCCGGAGCCCGCGCTCTGGAGGCCGCGCCCAGCGGATCCCCGCCTCCCGAGTAACGGAAGCTCCCCCGAGACAAAGACCGGGGGCACTCGGTGGCATTCAAAGACTACGAGGAGTACGCGTGTCGCTCGACGCCGCTACGAAGAAGCAGATCATCACCGAGTTCGGTACCAAGGAGGGCGACACCGGCTCCCCCGAGGTCCAGGTCGCGATGCTCTCGCGCCGTATCTCGGACCTGACCGAGCACCTCAAGACCCACAAGCACGACCACCACTCCCGTCGTGGTCTGCTGATCCTGGTCGGTCAGCGCCGCCGCCTGCTGCAGTACCTGGCCAAGAAGGACATCCAGCGCTTCCGTACGCTGGTCGACCGCCTCGGCATCCGCCGTGGTGCTGCGGGCGCCAAGTAAGACGCAGTGAAGGGAGCGGTTCCCGAAAGATCGGGGGCCGCTCCCTTTGCCGTGCGTGGGGATGCCGCACGTGGGGAAACGTGCGGAGTGTCACCCACGCTTTGTAGTGTGGTAGCACAACGCAATACGCACGACACGTAACAGCACCACACAGCACGACACAGAACGAGGAGAAGCGCGCCTCGCCGCCGCCGGTCCTCGGTAGTGGCCCCCGGGCGTTCGAGCCCCGGGTGCTTCGATCGAAGACCGGCCCGCACCAGACGGAGCGCTTCTCCGGCAACCGTCCCCCTGCCACACGGGCAGCCGAGGGACGAAAGACGACAAGTAACGGAGAATTTGCTAGTGGAGAACGAGACCCACTACGCCGAGGCCGTCATCGACAATGGCGCCTTCGGTACCCGCACCATCCGATTCGAGACGGGCCGCCTGGCCAAGCAGGCCGCCGGCTCCGCCGTGGCGTACCTGGACGACGACACCATGGTGCTGTCGGCCACCACCGCCTCCAAGAACCCCAAGGACCAGCTCGACTTCTTCCCCCTCACGGTGGACGTCGAGGAGCGGATGTACGCCGCCGGCAAGATCCCCGGCAGCTTCTTCCGCCGTGAGGGCCGTCCCTCCGAGGACGCCATCCTCACCTGCCGCCTCATCGACCGTCCGCTGCGCCCGTCCTTCAAGAAGGGCCTGCGCAACGAGATCCAGGTCGTCGCCACGATCATGGCGCTCAACCCCGACCACCTGTACGACGTCGTGGCGATCAACGCCGCGTCCGCGTCCACGCAGCTGGCCGGTCTGCCCTTCTCCGGCCCGATCGGCGGCGTCCGCGTCGCGCTGATCCGCGGCCAGTGGGTCGCGTTCCCCACGCACACCGAGCTCGAGGACGCCGTCTTCGACATGGTCGTCGCGGGCCGCACCCTGGAGGACGGCGACGTCGCGATCATGATGGTCGAGGCCGAGGCCACCGAGAAGACCATCCAGCTGGTCAAGGGCGGCGCCGAGGCGCCCACCGAGGAGGTCGTCGCCGCCGGTCTGGACGCCGCGAAGCCCTTCATCAAGGTGCTCTGCAAGGCCCAGGCCGACCTCGCCGCGAAGGCCGCCAAGCCGACCGGTGAGTTCCCGATCTTCCTCGACTACCAGGACGACGTCCTGGAGGCGCTCTCCGCCGCCGTCCGCCCGGAGCTCGCCTCCGCGCTGACCATCGCCGGCAAGCAGGAGCGCGAGTCCGAGCTCGACCGTGTCAAGGCGCTCGCCGCCGAGAAGCTCCTGCCGGAGTTCGAGGGCCGCGAGAAGGAGATCTCCGCCGCGTACCGCTCGCTGACCAAGCAGCTGGTCCGCGAGCGCGTGATCAAGGAGAAGAAGCGCATCGACGGCCGTGGCGTCACGGACATCCGTACGCTCGCCGCCGAGGTCGAGGCCATCCCGCGGGTGCACGGTTCCGCGGTGTTCGAGCGTGGCGAGACCCAGATCCTGGGCGTCACCACCCTCAACATGCTCCGCATGGAGCAGCAGCTGGACACCCTCTCCCCGGTGACCCGCAAGCGCTACATGCACAACTACAACTTCCCGCCGTACTCCACCGGTGAGACCGGCCGCGTCGGCTCCCCGAAGCGCCGCGAGATCGGCCACGGCGCCCTCGCCGAGCGCGCCCTCGTGCCGGTCCTGCCGACGCGCGAGGAGTTCCCGTACGCGATCCGCCAGGTCTCCGAGGCGCTGAGCTCCAACGGCTCGACGTCCATGGGCTCGGTGTGCGCCTCCACCATGTCGCTGCTGAACGCCGGTGTGCCGCTGAAGGCCCCGGTCGCCGGTATCGCCATGGGTCTGATCTCCCAGGAGATCGACGGCGAGACGCACTACGTCACCCTCACCGACATCCTCGGTGCGGAGGACGCCTTCGGCGACATGGACTTCAAGGTCGCCGGCACCAAGGAGTTCGTGACCGCCCTCCAGCTCGACACCAAGCTGGACGGCATCCCGGCCTCCGTCCTGGGCGCCGCCCTCAAGCAGGCCCGTGACGCCCGCCTCCACATCCTCGACGTGATGATGGAAGCGATCGACACGCCGGACGAGATGTCCCCCAACGCGCCGCGGATCATCACCGTGAAGATCCCGGTCGACAAGATCGGCGAGGTCATCGGCCCCAAGGGCAAGATGATCAACCAGATCCAGGAGGACACCGGCGCCGAGATCACGATCGAGGACGACGGCACCATCTACATCGGTGCCGCCGACGGCCCGGCCGCCGAGGCCGCTCGCGCCACGATCAACGGCATCGCCAACCCGACGATGCCCGAGGTCGGCGAGCGCTACCTGGGTACGGTCGTCAAGACCACCACCTTCGGCGCGTTCGTGTCGCTGCTGCCCGGCAAGGACGGTCTGCTGCACATCTCGCAGATCCGCAAGCTGGCAGGCGGCAAGCGCGTGGAGAACGTCGAGGACGTGGTCGGCGTGGGCGCCAAGGTCCAGGTCGAGATCGCCGAGATCGACTCCCGCGGCAAGCTCTCCCTGATCCCCGTGATCGAGGGCGAGGCTGAGTCCAACAGCGGCTCCGCCTCGGGCTCTGACGAGCAGAAGGACGACACCGACAAGTGACGTCGAGCAGCTCCAAGGCGACGGCCCGCACCTCTACGGAGGCGCGGGCCGTCGCCCGTACCCAAACCCTCATCAAGGGCGAGAACGGCATCGGCACGGTCCGCAAGACCACCCTCCCCGGCGGCCTGCGCATCGTCACCGAAACGCTCCCTTCGGTCCGCTCCGCCACCTTCGGCATCTGGGCACACGTCGGCTCCCGCGACGAGACCCCGGCCCTGAACGGCGCCACGCACTACCTCGAGCACCTGCTCTTCAAGGGCACCTCGCGGCGCAGCGCCCTCGACATCTCCTCCGCCATCGACGCGGTCGGCGGCGAGATGAACGCGTTCACGGCGAAGGAGTACACGTGCTACTACGCGCGCGTGCTCGACACCGACCTGCCGCTCGCCATAGACGTCGTCTGTGACATGCTCACGGGCTCCCTCATCCTCGAAGAGGACGTCAACGTCGAGCGCGGCGCGATCCTCGAAGAGATCGCCATGACCGAGGACGACCCGGGCGACTGCGTGCACGACCTGTTCGCGCAGACCATGTTCGGCGACAACCCCCTCGGCCGCCCCGTCCTCGGCACGGTCGACACGGTCAACGCCCTCACCGCCGACCGCATCCGCCGCTTCTACAAGAAGCACTACGACCCCACCCACCTCGTCGTCGCGGCCGCCGGCAACGTCGACCACAACAAGGTCGTACGCCAGGTCCGCGCGGCCTTCGAGAAGGCGGGCGCCCTCACGAACCCCGGCGCCGCCCCCATCGCCCCGCGCGAGGGCAAGCGCGCCCTGCGCACCGCCGGCCGCGTCGACCTGATCGGCCGCAAGACCGAGCAGGCGCACGTCGTCCTCGGCATGCCCGGCCTGTCCCGCACGGACGACCGCCGCTGGGCCCTCGGCGTCCTCAACACCGCCCTCGGCGGCGGCATGTCGTCGCGGCTCTTCCAGGAGGTCCGCGAGAAGCGCGGCCTGGCCTACAGCGTGTACTCGTACACCTCGGGCTTCGCCGACTGCGGACTGTTCGGCGTGTACGCGGGCTGCCGCCCGAGCCAGGTGCACGACGTGCTGAAGATCTGCCGCGACGAACTCGACCACGTCGCCGAGCACGGCCTGTCCGACGACGAGATCGGCCGCGCCATCGGCCAGCTCCAGGGTTCCACGGTCCTCGGCCTCGAGGACACGGGTGCGCTCATGAACCGCATCGGCAAGAGTGAGCTGTGCTGGGGCGAGCAGATGTCCGTCGACGACATGCTGGCCCGGATAGCCGCAGTGACCCCGGACGAGGTCCGCTCGGTCGCCCGCGCCATCCTGGGACAGCGCCCGTCGCTGTCGGTCATCGGCCCGCTCAAGGACAAGCAGGCCTCCCGGCTGCATGACGCGGTCGCCTAACTCACTCCCGTAAGGAAGCACAACAGATGAGCAAGCTGCGTGTGGCGGTCCTCGGCGCCAAGGGCCGGATCGGGTCCGAGGCGGTACGAGCGGTCGAGGCCGCCGAGGACATGGAGCTGGTCGCCGCCCTGGGCAGGGGCGACAAGCTTCAGGCGCTGGCGGAGACCGGCGCCCAGGTCGCGGTCGAACTGACCACGCCGGCCTCGGTCATGGACAACCTCGAGTTCTGCGTACGGCACGGCATCCACGCCGTCGTCGGCACGACCGGCTGGACCGACGAGCGCCTCGCGCAGCTGGGTGGCTGGCTGGCCGAGTCCCCGCAGACGGGTGTGCTCATCGCCCCGAACTTCTCCATCGGGGCCGTCCTGACCATGAAGTTCGCGCAGATCGCCGCGCCCTACTTCGAGTCCGTCGAGGTCGTCGAGCTGCACCACCCGAACAAGGTGGACGCCCCGTCAGGCACCGCCACGCGCACCGCCCAGCTCATCGCCGAGGCCCGCCGCGCGGCCGGCACCGCCCCGGCGCCGGACGCCACGGCCACGGCCCTGGACGGCGCCCGCGGCGCGGACGTCGACGGCGTCCCGGTGCACGCCGTCCGCCTGCGCGGACTGCTGGCCCACCAGGAGGTCCTGCTGGGCGGCGAGGGCGAGACCCTGACCGTCCGCCACGACTCCCTGCACCACAGCAGCTTCATGCCGGGCATCCTGCTGGGCGCCCGCCGCGTCGTGACCACTCCGGGCCTGACGTTCGGCCTGGAACACTTCCTGGACCTGAACTGAGCCCCTGACAGTCATGCGCGCGAAGCTCTCCTACGCCCTCACGGCCGCCGTCCTGGTCTTCTACTTCGTCCTGGTCGGCAGCCGCGGCGTCATGCTCATACAGGCGGGCACGCTCATCACCGTCACCTTCGGTGTGGCGGTGCTGATCCTGCCGGTCATCGGCGTGTGGTTCCTGTGGAAGAACACCCAGTTCGTCCGCAGGGCCAACGCGCTCGCCGCCGAACTCGACGCCGAGGGCGGCCTGCCCGTCGACGAACTGCAGCGCACCCCCAGCGGCCGCGTCGACCGCGACTCGGCCGACGAGGTCTTCGCCCGGCGCAAGGCCGAGACGGAGGCGGCGCCCGACGACTGGCGCACCTGGTTCCGCCTCGCCGTCGCCTACCACGACGCCCGCGACACCCCGCGCGCCCGCAAGGCGATGCAGCGGGCGATCACCCTGCACCAGACCTCGCACTGACCCTCGTGCCGAGGCGTCCTGGTGGCGTGGCGGGGCCTCCGTCCAGGGTGCGTCCTGACAACTGCCGGGGCCCGGTCCGCACACGCGGACCGGGCCCCGGCAGTCGTCAGGCAGTGACTCAACCCCGCCCGTACTCGTGGGCCCAGGCCTCCACCGTGTCCGCCGCCCGCTCGAACGCCGCCGGGCGTCCCAGGAAGTCGGCGCCGTGCGTGGACAGCAGCGGCAGCGCGTCCTGCCGGTCGCCGCGTACGAGGGTCAGCGCCTGCCCCTGCACGGTGCGCGGCAGACCCAGCCAGCGCACCGGCTGCTGGACGGTCCGCATGGCGGTGACGCGGTCCCAGGGCACCGTCCGCGTGACGAAGAAGCCCACCTGGCGCACTCCGCGTGCGCTGACCCAGACGCCCATGCGCAGCAGACGCAGGGAAGCGGCGATGCCCAGCAGCGCGATGCCGAAGACCGCACCGCCCTCGGTCGGCGTGCCGGTCAGCGCGATGATGACGGCGGCGAACAGCACGTATGACGCCAGCAGCAGCCACAGGGCCGCCACGCCCACGCGCCACGGGCCGGGCCGGTACGGGCGCCGCCAACGGTCGCGGTCGTCGAAGGGCAACGCGATGTCGTCCTCCGCCGCCTCGAATGTGCGGTCGGCCGTCAGGAAGGGCAGGGGCACGGCTGGTCCTCACTCAATCCATGCATGGGCTGTGCCCGGTGAGGCTATCCGTCCGTGTCCCCGCTCACCACTTCCGGGGGTCCGTCCGAGTCAGTGGTGGCTCAGTGCCCCTGCGACGCCTGCGACTGCTGGGTCTGCGAGGTGGAGTGGTCGGTCGTCAGTGCCGGCATCCCGACGGCCAGGGAACCCACGAGCGCGGCGACGATCGTGAGCCCCAACAGCCAACTCCCGGCCATCTGACTCACGGACGCCCGCTCACGGGGCGGGGGAGTGACATTGCTGCGGAACCTGTCGGCTTCGGCAAGGAAGGCGAACGGAACCGGTTCGCGCCGACGGAACATCGAGGGTCCTGCTCCTCTCGGGTCTCGAAAGAATCACTGTCATCAGCTCAGACGAGCGAGTGCCCCAAAAGGTGCCCGCTTTCACCAACTTCGTAGCGGCAAAGTGTCGTCCATCCCCGAATGTGCGCCCCGTAGAGTGGGCGCCGCCCAGAGAAGTGATGGAAGGACCCTCCGAGCCGTGACCGACACCCCCGCCGACGACCCGAAGCCCAGCTTCCGCAGCGACGTCTCCGTCGAGCTGGTCAAGCACAGCGCGGCCGACTCCGACGTGCTGTGGGCCGCCCGCGTCTCCACCGCCGGCGAGCAGTCCCTGGACGAGCTGAAGAAGGACCCGGAGCGATCCAAGGGCCTGATCAACTACCTGATGCGGGACCGCCACGGCAGCCCCTTCGAGCACAACTCGATGACGTTCTTCATCAGCGCCCCGATCTTCGTCTTCCGCGAGTTCATGCGCCACCGGGTGGGCTGGTCGTACAACGAGGAGAGCGGCCGCTACCGCGAGCTCCAGCCGGTCTTCTACGTCCCGGACGAGTCCCGCAAGCTCGTCCAGGAGGGCCGCCCCGGCAAGTACGTCTTCGTGGAGGGCACGCAGGCCCAGCAGGAGCTGGTCGGCCGCGTCATGGAGGACTCCTACCAGCAGGCGTACGAGGCGTACCAGGAGATGCTGGCGGCGGGCGTGGCCCGCGAGGTCGCTCGTGCGGTCCTCCCCGTCGGCCTGTTCTCCTCGATGTACGCCACCTGCAACGCACGCTCGCTGATGCACTTCCTCGGCCTGCGCACCCAGCACGAGCTCGCCAAGGTCCCGTCCTTCCCGCAGCGGGAGATCGAGATGGTGGGCGAGAAGATGGAGGCCGAGTGGGCCCGGCTCATGCCGCTCACCTACGCCGCCTTCAACGCCAACGGCCGGGTCGCGCCGTAACGCACATCGTCGCCCCGTCCGGTACAGATGTACGGATCAGCCGCTTGAAGTGTCCGTATTGCGGCATTTAGAGAAGTTCATCTAGTCTCATCAAACGGACCCGGCACTGCTTGAACCCCCGAGCAGGCAGTGCCGGGTTCCATCTTTGTCCGGACTTTTCGCACCCCCCGAGGGAAGACCCCGCGTTGAGCAACGAGTAGCGTGTAACCCATGGCTCCGACCTCCACTCCGCAGACCCCCTTCGGGCGGGTCCTCACCGCCATGGTCACGCCCTTCACGGCGGACGGCGCACTCGACCTCGACGGCGCTCAGCGGCTCGCCACCCACCTGGTGGACGCAGGCAACGACGGCCTGATCATCAACGGCACCACCGGCGAGTCCCCCACCACCAGCAACGCGGAGAAAACGGACCTCGTACGAGCCGTCCTGGAGGCAGTCGGCGACCGTGCCCACGTCGTGGCCGGAGTCGGCACCAACGACACCCACCACAGCATCGAGCTGGCGCGCGCGGCCGAGCAGGTGGGCGCACACGGCCTCCTGATCGTCACCCCGTACTACAACAAGCCCCCACAGGAGGGCCTGTACCGGCACTTCACGGCCGTCGCCGACGCCGCCGAGCTGCCGGTCATGCTCTACGACATCCCCGGCCGCAGCGGCGTCCCGATCAACACCGAGACGCTCGTCCGCCTCGCCGAGCACCCGCGGATCGTCGCCAACAAGGACGCCAAGGGCGACCTCGGCCGCGCCAGCTGGGCCATCGCCCAGTCCGGCCTCGCCTGGTACTCCGGCGACGACATGCTGAACCTGCCGCTGCTCTCCGTGGGCGCGGTCGGCTTCGTCTCGGTCGTCGGCCACGTCGTCACACCGGACCTGCGCGCCCTCGTCGACGCGTTCGTCTCGGGCGACGTACAGAAGGCCACCGAGATCCACCAGAAGCTGCTCCCCGTCTACACCGGCATGTTCCGCACCCAGGGCGTCATGACGACGAAGGCCGCGCTCGCCCTCCAGGGCCTGCCCGCCGGTCCGCTGCGCGCGCCCATGGTGGGACTCACGGCCGAGGAGACCGAGCAGCTCAAGATCGATCTTGCCGCCGGCGGGGTACAGCTCTGACATCGGACTTCACAACTGAATAGGCGGGCCACCGGTGCCCGCACCCCACAACGACAACTGCTTATGCACGAACGTCATGCGCGCCACGTGCCCTACCGGTACGTGGCGCGTGTGGTGAGGAGAGTCTTTTGAGTCATCCGCATCCTGAACTCGGCCCGCCCCCGCCGCTCCCCGAAGGAGGCTTGAGGGTCACCCCTCTCGGCGGCCTCGGCGAGATCGGCCGAAACATGACGGTCTTCGAATACGGCGGTCGTCTGCTGATCGTCGACTGCGGGGTGCTCTTTCCTGAGGAGGAGCAACCCGGAATCGACCTGATCCTGCCGGACTTCTCGTCCGTCAGGGACCGCCTCGACGACATCGAGGGCATCGTCCTCACGCACGGCCACGAGGACCACATCGGCGGCGTCCCGTTCCTCCTGCGTGAGAAGCCGGACATCCCGCTGATCGGCTCCAAGCTGACCCTCGCGCTCATCGAGGCGAAGCTCCAGGAGCACCGCATCCGCCCGTACACCCTCGAAGTCGCCGAGGGGAACCGCGAGCGCATCGGCCCCTTCGACTGTGAGTTCGTCGCGGTCAACCACTCCATCCCGGACGCTCTGGCCGTCGCCATCCGCACCCCTGCGGGCATGGCGGTCCACACCGGCGACTTCAAGATGGACCAGCTCCCGCTGGACAACCGCCTCACGGACCTCCACGCGTTCGCACGGCTGAGCGAGGAGGGCATCGACCTGCTGCTCTCCGACTCGACGAACGCCGAGGTGCCGGGGTTCGTCCCGCCCGAGCGGGACATCTCCAACGTCCTGCGTCAGGTCTTCGCGAGCGCCCGCAAGCGGATCATCGTGGCGAGCTTCGCCAGCCACGTCCACCGCATCCAGCAGATTCTGGACGCGGCGCACGAGTACGGCCGCAGGGTCGCCTTCGTCGGCCGCTCGATGGTCCGCAACATGGGCATCGCGCGCGACCTCGGCTATCTGCGGGTGCCGCCCGGTCTGGTCGTGGACGTCAAGACGCTCGACGACCTCCCGGACCACGAGGTGGTCCTGGTCTGCACGGGCTCCCAGGGCGAACCGATGGCCGCGCTGTCCCGCATGGCCAACCGGGACCACCAGATCCGCATCGTCGAGGGCGACACGGTGATCCTGGCGTCGTCGCTGATCCCCGGCAACGAGAACGCGGTCTACCGCGTGATCAACGGGCTGACCCGCTGGGGCGCCAACGTCGTCCACAAGGGCAACGCCAAGGTCCACGTCTCGGGCCACGCGTCCGCGGGCGAGCTCCTGTACTTCTACAACATCTGCCGCCCGAAGAACCTGATGCCGGTCCACGGCGAATGGCGCCACCTGCGCGCCAACGCCGAGCTGGGCGCCCTCACCGGTGTCCCGCACGACCGCATCGTCATCGCCGAGGACGGCGTCGTCGTGGACCTCGTCGAGGGCAAGGCGAAGATCTCCGGCAAGGTCCAGGCGGGATACGTGTACGTCGACGGCCTCTCGGTCGGGGACGTGGGCGAGCCGGCCCTCAAGGACCGGAAGATCCTCGGCGACGAGGGCATCATCTCGGTCTTCGTGGTCGTCGACTCGTCGACGGGCAAGATCACGGGCGGTCCTCACGTCCAGGCCCGAGGCTCGGGCATCGAGGACTCCGCCTTCACCGCCGTCCTCCCGAAGATCACAGAGGTCCTGGAGCGCTCGGCCCAGGACGGCGTGGTCGAGCCCCACCAGATGCAGCAACTCGTGCGGCGGACCCTGGGCAAGTGGGTCTCGGACACCTACCGACGCCGGCCCATGATCCTGCCGGTCGTCGTGGAGGTCTGACCCCGCGGACGCCCCCTCGTCCGCGTGAACTGGGAGCGGGGGGGGGGGGGGGGGGGGGGGGGGGGGGGGGGGGGGGGGGGGGGGGGGGGGGGGGGGGGGGGGGGGGGGGGGGGGAGGGGGGGGGGGGGGGGG